>JAACSU010000008.1 GCA_010119145.1 Candidatus Gracilibacteria bacterium | reverse complement strand
CCAGCTCGCGTACCGCTTTAAATGGCGAACAGCCATACCCTTGGGACCTTCTCCAGCCCCAGGATGCGACGAGCCGACATCGAGGTGCCAAACCGCGTCGTCGATGTGAACTCTTGGACGCGATCAGCCTGTTATCCCTAGGGTAACTTTTATCCGTTGAGCGACACCACTTCCACTCGTTGGTGCCGGATCACTTTCGCCCACTTTCGTGTCTGATCGACTTGTAGGTCTCTCAGTCAGGCCAACTTATGCGAATACACTATCTCTTCGATTTCCATCCGAAGATAGTTGACCATTGCGCGCCTCCGTTACTCTTTAGGAGGCAACCGCCCCAGTTAAACTACCCACCAAGCACTGTCCCCGTATTACGGGTTAGAGTTACATTTTAAAAAGGGTGGTATCTCAAAGGTGACTCCATACCGACTAGCGTCAATACTTCATAGTCTCCCACCTATTCTGCACATTTTAAAACATAACCCAATACCAAGCTATAGTAAAGCTCCATAGGGTCTTTCCGTCTTGCTGCAGGTAGTCGGCATTTTTACCGACATTGCAATTTCACCGAGTCCATGCTTGAGACAGTACTCAGACCGTTATGCCATTCGTGCGGGTCGGAACTTACCCGACAAGGAATTTCGCTACCTTAGGACCGTTATAGTTACGGCCGCCGTTCACTAGGGCTTAAGTTCAGTGCTTGCACACATCCCCGTAACCTTCTAGCACTGGGCAGGCATCACCCCGTATACATCCTCTTACGAGTTTGCACAGAGCTGTGTTTTTGGTAAACAGTCGCCTGAGTTCTTTCGCTGCGGCCTGGTTCCTAAATTAGAAGCCAGGCAGGTCTTATCCCGAAGTTACGACCGCTGTTTTGCCGAGTTCCTTAAGCATGGTTATCTCGTCCACCTTAGTGTTCTCCACTAACCCACGAGTGTTCGTTTACGGTACGGTTACATATACAATTAACGCTTAGAGGCTTTTCTCGATACCAGAATATAGTAGAAGCCGGATTTCTCACTAGCAAGCTAGCAAAAGCACCATAACTGGACTCGCCCTTAATAAAAATGCGGATTTTCCTACATCTTAAGACTTGTCTTCGTAACTCAATTCATTCAGAGTCTTCTATATCCCGATATGTCCCCCCTTCACTTCATATACATAGTCTAGGAATATTAACCTAGTATCCATCAGCTCCACCTTTCGGTTGCACCTTAGGACCGACTAACCCTACGTCGACTGACGTTGCGTAGGAAACCTTGGGTATCCGGTGTGAAGAGTTTTCATCTTCATTACGTTACTCATACCAACATTTTCACTTCCGATATCTCCAGCAAAGGTCACCCTTCACCTTCATCAACATACGGAACGCTCCGCTACCAATTAATAAATTAATTCTACATCTTCGGTTTATAACTTAGCCCCGTTGAATTTTCAGCGCAAGATCGCTTGACCAGTGAGCTATTACGCACTCTTTAAAGGGGTGGCTGCTTCTAAGCCAACCTCCTGGTTGTCGCAGCAATCTCACATCTTTTTCCACTTAGTTATAAATTAGGGACCTTAGATAGTAGTCTGGGCTGTTTCCCTTTTGACGATGGCACTTATCTGTCACCGTCTGACTCCCGGTATAGTTTACAGAGTATTCGAAGTTTATCAGGGTTTGCTAAGACTCGCGTCCCGCTAGCCCTATCAGAGCTCTACCCCTCTGTAATAGTTGACCGAGGCTAGCCCTAAAGCTATTTCGCGGAGAACCAGCTATCTCTAGGTTCGATTAGCTTTTCACTCCTTCCCACAAGTCATCCAATGGACTTGCAGCTCCAAATGGTTCGGCCCTCCATAAAGTTTTACCTTTACTTCAGCCTGCTCATGGGAAGCTCACCTAGTTTCGGGTCTAATAAATATGACTAAGTCGCCCTATTCAGGCTCGCTTTCACTACGGCTCCGACTATAACTGTCTTAACCTTGCCATACTCATTAACTCGTTGGTCCGTTCTACAAAAAGTACGATGTCACCCGAAGGCTCCATCTCATTAAAGGCACAAAGTTTCAGGTTCTATTTCACTCCCCTCCCGGGGTTCTTTTCACCTTTCCCTCATGGTACTAGTTCACTATCGATCTCAAATACTATTTAGCCTTGGAGAGTGGGCTCCCCAGATTCAAACCAGGTTACACGTGCCTGATCCTACTCAGGAAATAATAGATACACGGTAAAATTATTTTAGGATACGGGACTTTCACCCTCTATGGTATGCATTCCATTACATTTCTCTTAATAATAATACAGTATATTCGGTTTATTAGCCTCCCCGAATATTATTCCTACAACCCCATAAGTACAGAAGCTACCTACGCGTATCTTATGGTTTGGGCTGTTCCCGTTTCGCTCGTCACTACTCAGGGAATCTCTTTTGATTTATTTTCCACGGCTACTTAGATATTTCAGTTCACCGTGTGTCCTTCCGTATTACGGATGATACAAATTACTTGTATTGGGTTCCCCCATTCGGAAATCTTGGAGTAATAACGTCTCTTGTCGACTCCTCCAAGCTTATCGCAGACTTGTACGTCCTTCATCGGATATTTGAGTCAAGGCATCCACTTTGTGCCATACATAAATTTTAATATAGTTTACACTATTATTCATGTCTCATTTCTCTATTTACTTAACTTTGACTGATCAGATTATTTTAAAGGACAAAATAAACAAGATATTAGAAAAAAACAACAATTAGACACTTTAAGGAAAAATATAAGGAGATAGTCCATCCGCAGGTTCGCCTACGGATACCTTGTTACGACTTCAGCCCAGTCATTAGTCCTACCATGGACCCCCATATTCATAGAGGAGCTTCCGATATTACTAACTCCCATGCCGTGACGGGCGGTGAGTACAAGACCCAGGAACACATTCACCGTGACATATCTGATTCACGATTACTAGCAATTCCAACTTCATGAGGTCGAGTTGCAGACCTCAATCCGGACTGAGATATGCTTTGAAGATTGGCTCCACGTTACCGTATTGCTGCTCTTTGTACATACCATTGTATCATGTGTGTAGCCCCAGACGTAAAAGCCATGCTGATTTGACGTCATCCACACCTTCCTCCTTGTTAACCAAGGCAGTCTCTCTAGACATAATAACTAGAGACATGGGTTGCGCTCGTTAACGGACTTAACCGAACACCTCAAGGCACGAGCTGACGACAACCATGCAGCACCTGTCACTGAGCTCCCGTAAAGGCACTCTCTGATTTCTCAAAGATTCTCAGGATGTCAAGTCTGGGTGAGATTCCCCGTTTATTGTCGAATTAAACCACGTGATCCACTGCTTGTGTGGGTCCCCGTCTATTCCTTTGAGTTTTAATCTTGCGACCGTACTCCTCAGGTGGATAACTTATCGCGTTAGCTTCAGCACTGGGACAATTCCCAACACTTAGTTATCATCGTTTAGGGCGTGGACTACAAGGGTATCTAATCCTTTTTGCTCCCCACGCTTTCGTTCCTCAGTGTCAATACAGTTCCAGTAAGCTGCCTTCGCTTTTGGTGTTCTTCTTAGTATCTACGGATTGCACCCCTACACTAAGAATTCCGCTTACCTCTCCCTGATTCTAGATTTTCAGTTTCAAGCACAAACGCAGAGTTGAGCTCTGGTCTTTCATACCTGACTTAAAAATCCACCTACGAACCCTTTACACCCAATAATTCCGGGTAACGCTTGGGACTTACGTATTACCGCGGCTGCTGGCACGTAATTAGCCGTCCCTTATTCCTGAGGTACTCTCATTATGCTCCCTCAGAAAAGAAGTTTACAATCGTTAGACCGTCATCCTTCACGCGGTGTCGCTCCATCAGACTTTCGTCCATTGTGGAAGATTCCTCACTGCTGCCTCCCGTAGGAGTATGAACCGTGTCTCAGTTTCATTGTGACTGATCATCCTCTCAGACCAGTTATCCGTCATAGCCTTGGTGAGCTATTACCTCACCAACAAGCTGATAGAACGCAGGTTCCTCCCCAAGCAATAAATTTTTACTCCGAAGAGACTATCCGGTATTAATCATCGTTTCCAATGGCTATCCCTGACTTGGGGGCAGATACCAACGTGTTACTCACCCGTTCGCCGCTCTCAAAGAGAAAAGCAAGCTTCTCTCTTCTACCGCTCGACTTGCATGTGTTAGGCGCACCGCTAGCGTTCACCCTGAGCTAGGATCAAACTCTTTTAAACGTAATGCCTATTTAAGTATAAATACGAAAATAGGTCTTTGATTTTTTAGTTTTTTTCCAAAGCACTAAAGGTCATTTTTTTCTAATATTCTGTTTATTTTAAGGAACGTTTGCTTCTTGAAAGCTAAGAGATTGTATTTTTAAAGTATCGATTGTCAAAAGTTTTTTTAACTTTCATTTAGCTGGTTTGACGAGCTTCAATCTTATGTCCAAATAATGTTTCTCTTTTTCTAAAGCAGGAGGATTGTATTGGATATATAGCTTAAGTCAAAACTTTTTTTAACCTTTTTATATTTTCCTTAGATATCCTGTTTAAATACTACTATACTACTGTGTTTTTCCACTCTTTTTTTTAAGATTAGCAACGTAATCTCAATCAATACTATATGGTGGGCCTGGTTAGAATTGAACTAACGACCAATCGGTTATGAGCCGACTGCTCTAACCACTGAGCTACAGGCCCCAATTTTGCTCGGGAAAGCTCAGGATATAATGGCGGAAAGAGAGGGATTCGAACCCTCGGAACCCGGAGGTTCACTCCCTTAGCAGGGGAGCCCGATCGGCCACTCTGGCACCTTTCCAATTAACTTTTCCAAAACAATAATGGCGGAGAGACAGAGATTCGAACTCTGGGTGAGTTGCCCCACGACAGTTTTCAAGACTGTTCCATTCGACCACTCTGGCACCTCTCCGTAAATTATATATAAGGTAGAGAAGTTTCTCTACCTTATATATATAGTTTTTTTATGGCTCCCCCAATTGGATTCGAACCAATGACCAAACGATTAACAGTCGTCTACTCTACCGCTGAGCTACGGGGGAATATTCTATCCCTAAATACAAATTAGGAATACTCAATTTTTTCTTTCACAATTTTTACAGATACTGTATATATTACATAGGAATCACCGAAAGTGCTGCAACTATCTTATATATGAGTGTATTCCATCAAAAGAGAAAAAGTATTTCTTTCAAAAAGCAGAGTATTTCAAGAACGAAAAAAGCTTGAGGATTTTATTAGTATTTGGCTATATGTCAAACTTTTTATGATAAAAAAAATTATGATATTTTATCAAGTTTTTAACAGTCGATATACAATAAAATTGTACATAAATATATTAATGATTCTCTTGCGAATATTGGCTCAAATTAATTTTTCATTAGTATTATACTATAACTCAGGAATATATAAAAAAACACCTCATACTGAGGTGCTTTTTATATATAACTTAGACATCTAAGTTCTTTACACTCTTGGCTCTTGATTGAATGAATTTTCTTCGTGGAGCAACTTCACCCCCCATAAGTATCTTAAACATTTCATCAGCCCTTTGTGAGTCTTCTATCCCTACTTTGTACATCTTTCTTTCTGCTGGGTCCATAGTTGTTTCCCAAAGTTGTTCTGGATTCATTTCCCCCAGACCTTTGTACCGTTGAATATTATCACCTATAATATCGTTTTCTGCGATAATCATTTCTTTTTGTTCTTCATTGTATACATACCAAGAGTTTTTCCCCTTTGTAAGCTTATAGAGAGGTGGTTGTGCTATATAGAGATATCCTCCTTTTATGATATCTTTCATATACCGAAAGAAGAATGTCAGGAGCAATGTTCGGATATGAGCTCCATCAACATCAGCATCTGTCATAATAACTATACGATGATATCTGAGTTTTGATATATCAAAGGTTTCACCTATAGATGTCCCCATTGCGATGATGAGATTTTTAATTTGTTCACTGGCAAATATCTTGTCGATACGAGCTTGTTCTGTATTGAGGATTTTCCCTCTCAGTGGTAAAATAGCCTGATGTTCTCTATCACGTCATTGCTTTGCTGAACCACCTGCAGAATCTCCTTCGACAATATATATCTCAGAATCGGCTGGATCTTTACTCGAACAATCGGCAAGCTTTCCAGGGAGTGTCATACCCTCAAGAGCTCCTTTTCTAATAACAGTATCTCGAGCTGCTCTTGCAGCAAGTCTCGCTTTTGCTGCAAGATTTACTTTTTCACAAATTGATTTTCCTGAAGCAGGATTTTCTTCAAGAAACTCCATGAACTTTTCAGAAAAGACACTGTCAACTGCTCACCTCGCTTCAGTAGTTCCAAGCTTCGCTTTTGTCTGACCTTCAAATTGAGGATCAATGACTTTAATAGAAAGAACAACAACTATACCTTCTATCACATCTTCGTTTGTAAGATTTTGGTCTTTTTCTTTTAAAATACCTTTATCACGAGCATATTTGTTTATTGTTCGAGTCAGGGCTGTTCTAAACCCAGTCATGTGCGTTCCCCCTTCTGGAGTGTGAATATTATTTACAAATGATATTATGTTATCCGAGTAGTCTTTGTTATATTGGATTGAAACCTCTACAAGGATATCATTTTTCTCTTTCTCAGCATAAAAGACTTTTCCAATAGTTGATTCATTTTTATTCAAGAAATTAACATATGATTTAATCCCTCCTTCAAAATAAAACTTATAGTTATTGTCTTTTCGTTCATCATTCAATGTGAGCTTGATTCCCTTCGTTAAGTACGCTTGTTGACGCATTCGGTTCTTGATTGTTTTGTAATCAAATTCCGTTGTCATCTTAAAAATACTAGCATCAGGATAAAATTTTATGATTGTTCCTGTTTTCTTAGTTTTTCCAACAACCTCAACATCACCATCTGAAACTCACATAGAAAATGACTGGTAATAGATCTTCCCGTCTCTGTGGACCCACGCTTCAAGTTTTGTAGAAAGTGCATTTACTACTGAAGCACCAACTCCATGTAGTCCACCTGATACTTTATACCCTCCTCAACCAAATTTTCATCCAGCGTGAAGGACTGTTAGGATAGTTTCCAAGGTAGAAACTCATGTTTTTGAATGTTTTTCTACTGGAATACCTCGACCGTTATCCTCAACACTACATGCTCCATCTTTATGTAGCTTAATAGTAATAGAATCACAATACCCTGCCATTGCTTCATCAATCGAGTTATCTACGATTTCCCATACAAGATGGTGGAGACCTCTCTCATCTGTAGAACCGATATACATACCTGGACGTTTTCGAACTGGTTCGAGTCCTTCAAGTACCTGAATATTATCAGCACCATAATTTTCATGTCCTGTTTTCATTTCTGCCATAGATTGATTTTATTTTTGGAAATATACATCATCTAATATAATGACTCTCAAATCAAGGTCAAATTTTACTTTTTTCCAGACGAGACTTTTTTTATCGTGTTTCCTAAAGCCAATTTTTGCGTAAATTTAAACAAATTCAGTATTTTTATATATTTTCTTAAATTTTTCCCAGACGATAAAAATAAAAAAACTCGCGAGAGGCCGAGTTAAGTACCAAATATTAAGTTTGTATTTTATAAATATATTTCTATTATTGTAAATAAATACTTTAAAACTATGAAAATTCAATGATTGTATGACTTTTAGGAGATTATGAAGACCCATTTTTAGATTGAGTTAGAAGCTGTTTAGAATGATATGATTCATTATCAGATTTTACTTCAATCTGTTCAATGCGTCTTACGGAATTATGAATACCTCATTGAATTTCGATAGAAATTGATTACTGTCTCGAAGAAGATAACAAATTTTTCGATACTTGTGACAGAATATTTGAAAAAAAATACTGGATCATTCAAGAAAAAATGAAAAGATTCCATAATCTTATACATAATACAGAATTTTCTCAAAAAAGTGATATAGAATTTAGAATGCTTCAACAAGATGCAGATAAAGTTATACATAGAACTTGTGCTTTAGTTGATAGAATATGCCAATCAATTTTAAATAATTCAAAAATACAAATTCTCCCATGAAAAAATACTTAATTTTCGACTTCGATGGAGTCTTGGCTGATACCTTTGATTACTCTCATCAAAAAATTAAGATGGCAGGACTAGGTGATACCACTGTAGAACAATGGAAAGCTCATCACGATTGAAATGTTTTTGAAACTCCAGCTGTATCATTTCACTGAGAATCAAGAGAACTATTTCGTAAACTTTATTTTGAAGATGTGTGTTTGTGTATACCATTTTTTTCAAAACTGGAACTCGAAAAACTTTCTCAGGATTATACCCTGTTTATAATTTCAAGTAACAGAGAATATTCTATTGAAAAATATCTGTGTCATCATGAAATGGAATACTTTACTGAAGTCCTTGGAGGAGACTTCCACAAATCTAAAGTAGAAAAATTTAAATATATATTCAACAAATATGATTTTTCAAAAGATGATTGTTACTTTATTACAGATACCCTTTGAGATATACTAGAAGGAAATGAAGTAGGAGTTGAAACAATAGCTGTAGATTTTGGTTTTCATGAAAGAGCTCGACTCGAAAAATGAAGTCCTTATAAAATAATTTCAAGTACTCAGGAATTAAATAAAATCTTAGAATTATGCTAGAAAGTGGAATCAAAATTTTAAAACAAGATATTACAAAATACTGCCTGAGTTGTTGAAGTACTAATGAAGAACTCTCTCAAAACAAACAACGAATATTAGATACTATAGAATGAAGGTATAGTGATGCTATAAGTATTGAAACTCTCAAGCAAAGTTCTCATAGACTCAGAAGATTCTGAGAAAATTGAGATCACAATATATGACTCAGAATGAATTATCAAGATTATGTATGAGTACATCAAGAAAGAATGTATCAAACAATCCTTCTATTTGAATTAGAGCTCACTCAATTATGAATAAATGTAGAGTTACTTTTATTCTTAGCTAGAAATCACGATAACACAGAAGTTTTATCAATTTTTTGAGATGTACCAACTCCTATAAAAAAACAATTTGAAGCTGCTGTAGAAAATATACATATCCTTTATGAAAGAGGTTTAGTACAGGACTTATGCAAAAACATACTTTGAAGTGAGATAAGTATTGAAGAAACAAGAGCTTTGGAATCCTGTATAGAAAAGTGCGATGTAATATCACAACTCCTTTCATATTTTGATAAACTCGATGCTCTTATGGTGAGTTTACATGAAGTTTTATCATGAAATTCTGAACATTTTCTCTCAAAAGTAGAATGGTATTTGAATTTTATAGAAAGTGTATTGAATGGAAGTGAACTCCCACTTTTAAAAGGTATTATTGAAAATATAAGTGAGGACAGTCCATTACAAGATGTTTTTTCAAGAAAATTAATCTCTCAAATTACATGATGCCTTGAAGAGATTTGAGTAAGAATACTATTCCAAGAAGAAGATATTTGAAAAGATTATTGAGTCCCACTCTACTTAAAATGGAAACAAGCGACTCTCAATATAAATCAGTCTCAATTATGAGAACTTGGATATTCTGGCTACGATATACTTATTTCTCCAAGAATCTAATTAAAGTATTAATTATCCCTTTCTACCCAATTTCAAGCTGTTTAATAACGACAGATTTTTCTTTTTGTGAGCACTCGAAGAACAGCTCAACAATATCTGAACGAACTCAATGTCGTTCTGGCCAGTAAACAAATACTTTTCATCTCAGAAAAATACCTTGAGGTTTTATATCGAGAAATATTTCTGGGTGCATATGATCCTCTGTAATTCAATATCTCTTAAATGGTGCCCTCGAATCAGCAGGGGAACTGTATTTATCATCTTGAAGGACGTGTTGCATAGATTCAAGCAGTATCTTTTTTGAAAGTGTAATTGAACTGGTTTTATCTAAGATAATATCAATAGTTATGTAAATCCAACCATTGATTTTTGAGATATTTTTAATAGATTTTTCAAATACTGCCTTGTTTGGAAAAGTCTTGTACATCCCACTTGGTCCTGAAAGTCCGAGCTCTTGAATAGTAGTCACTACCGGAGAGATTTTAAAGACTCTCCCAAATACATTATCTCACTCTACTTCAATTACATCTCAGAGTTTATAGACAGAATCTTTGTGACCAATGAGGAACCAAGCAATAAATGATGATATAATATCTCGAAGTGCAAAACCAATAGCTGTACCAAGTATTGCTACAAAAGGCAGAAAATTTAAAAGTTCTGAAAAGAAGAAGACAGCTATTACAGTAACAAAAGCAGAGTTAGTAATCCATCTCACAGCTCATGCTAATACGTTTTTTTTATCGTCTGAAAGTTTCGTTCTAGAATGTATTATCCACCTAGTAGAATGTGAAAATAAAAATATTATTGCAAGAATAAGTAAGAGCTGAGCTAAATTATTTCATTGGTTTTTATACAGTTCTCGTAATAATTTTTGTTGTAAAATGAGCTCATCTTGGAATATTTCAAGGGATTGTAGAAGATTTTTCATCTTCATCTCCTGTGTTTCTAGTAAAATTTCTAGTTCATTATTCTTGAGTTCATAGGATTCAGTGATTCGTTCTTCTATTCTGAAAACATCCTCTAGATTTGTGATTTCAGCTGCTTGAAATTCTAGCTCTAATTGTGAAACAAGATCCTGAGTCATAACTTGTAGGCTTTCTGGAAGTTTATTAATGAGATTTAGATCTATCACTCAACTTTGAGTTTGGGTACTTTTAAGAGAAGAAAGAGTATTTTTCCAACTTTTATAGGATATATCTAAGGCAGTAACTTTTTCATTCGTTTGCTGCATTACTCCTTCTAAGAGTTGAATTGATCATTGTGTTTCAGTAATTTTTATTTCTATAGAGTCAATGAGATCCATAGTTGAAAAGAGTCATAATTTTTTTCCATCTTGCGAAATTACAAGATTTGACTCCATTGGTATTACTATAGATCAGGTTGAACTATCTCAACTCTCTGCATTCACTCATCCGGCAGATGTAAAAATAAACAGAAAAAATAGTGTTTTAATAAAATATCTTATGAAAGTATTCAATAGTATAATTTTACAAAGTATAAAAAGTAGATTTTATGCAAATAAAATAGTTTACAAGTAATTATAAAAATACTCGCAGATTGCGAGTATTTTTATATATAAATTATGTAAGTGTACAACTAATAGGTAGCTGGATTTGGGTTTTGTGAAAATATACTATCTATCTCATGGAGTGTTTCATCTCAAAGCCTAATGTTTATTGAGTCAATATCTTCTTTGAGTTGTTCAAGGGTCGTAGCTCCAATGATATTTCCATGAACATATTCCTTTTGATTGACCCAAGCAAGTGAAAGTTGAGTTACTGAAATACCTACTTTATCTGCGATATTTTGGAGGCTCTCCACAAAGCTTAGAGCTCGATCATTAAGATTTTGTTTTTGTCTCGCACTTCCCCAAGTTTCGTATCGAGAACCTTTAGGCATTTGGCCATTATTATATTTTCATGTGAGAACTCATCCAGCGAGTGGAGAGTAGGCTAGAAGTCCTACTCATTCAAATAATGATATTTCAGCTCAGCCAACTTCATATTGCCTATTTAAAAGAGAATATGGATTTTGGACTGTTTGTATTTCAGGAAGATTATGTTTTCGAGCAAGCTCTAAAAACTTCATTGTTCCCCAAGGAGTTTCATTAGAAAGTCCAAGATACTTTACTTTTCATTCTTTCTGTAATTCTTCAAATGCTCTGAGAAGTGATACAATATGATCTTCTTCGTGATCAAGAGAAGAATGCATCGATGACTCATAATTCATTTTCCCCATTTTATTGACGGACCGTTGTGGCCAATGTAATTGGTAGAGGTCTATATAATCAGTTTGAAGTCTTTCTAAACTCCCTTCTACTGCAGCTCGCATATCAGGAGCATGTAACCCTCGTCCGTTTCTAATCCAATCCATTCAAGGTCCGACAAACTTACTTGCAAGAATAATTGACTCTCTGATTCATGGATTTTTAGCAAACCAAGTTCCTATATATTTTTCTGTAAGTCAGCTTGTATCTGGTGATGGTGGAATAGCATAGACCTCAGCAGTATCTATAAAATTTATTCACGCTTCTAGAATAGCATAATCGAGTTGATTATGGGCATCTAGTTCTGTATTTTGATGTCCCCAAGTCATGGTTCCAAGACATATTTTCGTGACATCAATTCACGTATTTCAAAGTTTATTTTTTTTCATAATTTAAATTTAAGTGGTATTTTAAATATAGTACGATTTGTAGTGTAATATTCAAAAGTATGTTAGTATTTTTTTATAACTTGTAAATTATATTATGGATTCAGCTCAACGTAAAAATTTAATTTTAGAACTTCTGAAAGAATCAGGTGAGATAGATGCCTTGTCAGTTATGAATGTGCTAAAAGTTGATACGCATACATTAACACAGGACTTCAAGTCTCTATTGTTTGAAAACAAAATGATACGAACAACTCCATGAAAATATACTGAACCCGTTAATGTTCAGTCCTATTTATCTCAAGCAGTATCAAAACGAGAAATAAAAATATATAACGAAGATTTTTTGAGCTCTTATATTCCAAATCAAGATTTTTTACTGAGTGAAGAAACAATACTAAAACTTCAAGAAAAGAAGAGATTTCGTTACTCCTACACGGAAAATCTATCCCTTATGGAAAATATATATATAGAACTGAGTTATTATTCCAATATTTTAGAATGAGAAACATCTTACTCACTTTTAGATACTGAAGTTTGTATTAAGTTCGGTCATTTTCCTAAGTGAGTTTCCTATACTCATAGTCAAAAAATACTCAATTATAAAAACATTATCAATATTTTGTTTGAATGAAACGCAGATGCATTTACCAGTGAAATAGAAATTCATGAACTTCATACATTACTTACTCAATGAAAAATCGAAACTCACTTGCAATGAACCCTGAGAAGTTTTCAACTTTTTATAAAAAATACTAGTTATCAAACTATTGCTGATTTACATTTTCTAGAAACTCAATTTGAATTATTTTTGGAAAAACTAGAAAAAATCGACAATGTATACGAAAAAGCATTTTTTGTACTCGTATTCTTGCCTTATATTGCTCCATATAGTAATTATAATCTTGAACTCAGTAGAATACTTGTAAATGCTATTCTGATATCTCATTGATGTAGTGCTATTACATTTAGAGATGTAAATTTATATGAATATGAGTTTGCGTACAATGCAGTGTACGAACTTTGAGATTTACACGCTTTGAAAAAAATTTTTTTAAATGGTATAAAAAATCGACTTCTATAATTACTTTATCCAGGTCCTGTCACTCTCTTTGAGTGCATATTTAATATCTTCTATAAAATCGTCCAGTGGAATATCAAGCATGGTTTCACAATTCATCGTATGTTCTCTATCTACTCCTGCTGCAAATCACTTATCTTTAAGTTTCTTCTTTATAGATTTAGCTTTGATATCCATAACATCTTCGCTTGGAATCATTCGAAAATATGCCCAAATAAATCCTGAGAGTTCATCTACTGCATTTATATATTTTCTTACAAGTGTGTTTGGTTCTTCTTCGATACCATCAAGAAAAAAACCATGAGCTCTTATATCTCCTAGTAACTCTGATGGAGCGTCTATTTCTGAAAGTATTGATTCAAAATCATCCTTCATATGCTTACTCCCATCCTTTTCAATATGGTCCCAATCTATATCGTGCAATACTCAAACAAGCCACCAATAATGTGTGTCTTCTCAAAGTTTTGCTGCGAAATACTTCATAATAGCTCAAACTTGATAAAGATGCTGTTGCGTAGAACTTGAATATTTTTCTATGAGGTCATGAGCTTGTTGCTCTGTTGGGAGATTCATAATATTTTGTTTAATAACTAATATATAGAGTATATTCAATAATCTAAAAAATATAACAAAAAAATAAAGCATGTAAAATGCCTTATTTTTTTAAGAAATGAATTATACTCGTGATCTTACAGTATTATTGTTATTATCTGAGAAGTCTAGTAGTCTTTTCCCGTCGTAAAATAGAACAAATAATGCAGCTATTCATACCAAAATATAAACTATAGTCTCTAATACTGGAACTCCACCAAGAATAGTATTTACAAGGTTGAAGTCAAAAGCTCCTATTAGTCCCCAGTTAATTCCACCAATAACAAGAAGGAGTAACGCAATCGAATCAAATGCTTTCATAATATAAAATTTAATATATAAAAATAACATAGTTATAATACTTTAGAATTGTAAGAATTTAATAAGAAGATTATTAATTTAGAATATTAAATACAAAAAAATACAGGATATGATTCCTGTATTTTTGATTAATATCTTCTGATGAAGATGTATAACACGAAGCAGAAACTGCCGTACACATACAAACATTTAATAAAAACAAGACTATTATAATTATAAAGAGTAAGAAGATTACAAGAATTGAATATTATTTTTAGTTTTATGATTCTTCATTATACTTTAGACTAATTTTTGATAAATCTAAATAATGAGAAAAAAATATATCATAGTTACTGGTTGAGTTATTTCTGGTATTTGAAAGGGAGTCACTACAGCAGCAACTGGTTTTTTTCTCTCAGAAAAGTATAAAGTTGTCCCAATAAAACTTGATTGATACCTCAATATTGACCCCGGAACTATGAATCCTCATGAGCACTGAGAGGTGTTTGTACTCTCTGATTGAGCAGAAGTAGATATGGATTTTGGTCATTATGAAAGATTTATAGGTTGAGAATGTACCTGAACTCAAAGTATATCAATGGGAAAGATATATGCGTGAATACTTGAAAAAGAAAGAAGAGGAGATTTCCTATGAAAAACGGTACAGATGATTCCTCATGTCACTGATCATATCGTCGAGAGAATGGAGGAAGTATTTAATCAGACTCAAGCTGAGATATGTATGATTGAAGTTGGGGGAACTGTCTGAGATATAGAAGTTGAGCTTTATTTAGAAGCTATTAGACAAATGCGTAGGATAAAAAGAAAAGAGGATGTCTTACATATTCATCTTACTTATGTTCCTATTCCTGGGTGAGTCCATGAACAAAAAACGAAACCAACACAACAATCAATTAATCTCCTACAATCACGAGGGCTCTTTCCTGATATCATAATCGCTCGTTGAAAGGCAAAACTTACAAAAGAATCAAGAGAAAAAATTGCACTTTTTTCAAATCTGAGAAAAGAAAGAATATTTTCAATTCCTGATGTTCCATCTATTTATGAAATACCAGAAATTCTCGCAAAACAAAAGTTTGATAGCCTCATTCAATGAATGATGCAAATTGGGTATGAAAAAAGCGATAAACTCGAAATATGGAAAGATACTCTCGCTCATTCACAAGATAAAAATATAAATATATGAATTGTGTGAAAATACACTGCTCTTGAGGATTCATACTCTAGTATAGCTGCCTCGCTTATACATGCGGGTCACAGTCTTTGAGTAAAAGTTAGTATTACATTCATTAATACTCGAGATACAGATGGTATTTGAGAACTTGAAAATTGTGAATGATGTATAATTCCATGAGGTTTTTGAGATACTGCTATTGAAAACATGATAACTACTCTTAAATTTATCAGAGAGAATAAAATACCTTGTCTCGGTATTTGTCTGGGCATGCAACTTATGGCAATTGAATTTACAAGAAATGTGCTTGGAATTCCAGAAGCTAATAGTTTAGAATTCAATAAAAAATGTCAGCCATATGACGTCATCACCCTTTTGGACAGTCAAAAAAAAGTAGTGAATCTCTGAGGAACCATGAGACTTGGACGACAATCTAGTATATTAACTGATGGAAAAATAAGAGATTTATACAAAAAGGCTAAGCGAATAAAAAAATCTGGAACGATTCACGAGAGATTTCGACATCGCTACGAACTGAACCCAGATTTTGCTAAGAAGTTTGAATCAACGGACATGCATATTTCTGGAGTAAGTAAAAAAGAAGGAATTGTTCAATTTATAGAACTTGATGATTCAAAACATCCATTTTATGTCTGAACACAATCTCATCCTGAACTCTGTAGTTACCTTGAAAATCCTGCTCCACTTTTCATGTGATTGATAGCAGCATGTATAAAAAAATAATCCCAATTTGGGATTATTTTTTTTATGATACCTGTAAAAATCTAGCATATGCTCTTTGTAAGTCTCTAATTGGTTCCATCATACCTGCTCCATTTCAATTATGAAATGCTCAAGTAGCCATTCATAATGGTTTACCATCTGGAGAAATTATCATTGCACCACTATATCATCTCTTTGTAAGATGTGGTGTCACACGGTGATCTACTCTATTCACCTGTCAATCATTGTCTATATCTTGATTTGAGTAACTTGTATTAAATAATTTTTGTCCTCTTTTAACTTGTGAAATATCTTTATCTTGATCGGCAAATCTAAACTGAGCTTGTCCATTGTGTGTTCATAACATGATAGAATCATTCAAGGATGAAACACTTCATCATACATTGAGATTAAAGTTATTTGTTGATGATTGTTTTACTGTGATAAAAGCTACATCTTCTCAAGGTATTCTGGCAATACTTTCTACCTGAAAGTTACTTCCGTTCATATTTTCTATTTTCATATTTCTCGCACTTCCATTTCCAACTACATGCGCGGCTGTCATAATAACATTTGGTGCTATAAATGAACCACTCCCATTTCCAACTGATGAACTTATTCCTACCACAGCATCAAAATACTGACTCGCTGCTTCAATATTTCTTGAACTAAGTCTCTCATTAGTTCTCGTCTGAGGGGTATTACGAGATCTTATATTTGGAGTTACTGGAGCATTTCTAGTGGATACCCGTGCTTGCAAGTTTGAGTGATCTGATGGATTTGGATTTCATGCATTTCAAGTAAGAGAAATCATGGTTTGTCCTCACATATCCATAACTCCATCTCCACCTTGTCATAAAACATCTCGTTGATATTTTTTAAGCTGAGACTGTGTTTGAGGTCCAAAAACTCAGTCAAAAACTCAATTTGAACTGGCACAGTTATACTGTGATCACTTTGAAGAAAGAAGTTGTTGAAATATTTGAACGTCCTGTCCTCTCATAAATGGCTTAGCAAGTCGAAGGGTTCTTCAAAACATAACAGATTCATACCCTCGTGGAAGCTCTGTTTTTAGTGAGTTACTTTGTTTTTGCTGCACAGAATGAATTGATACTCTTTCATCCAAATAATTGCTCTCAATTTGGTTAAGTTTTGCGAGGTATCACAATCTACTAAGGTCTGACCCTTCTCCTATACCAAACCATTTTCCATGCTCAAGTTGTCTAAAAAAAGAACTTGGAAGCACCTTTTTTGCAGCACTTAAATCTCAGTGATTATCATGGGTACTGAGTCTATCAATGTCAGATTGTGTGATTCTCCCATCAACCCCAGCAATCCTCTCTGCTCTATTTTCTACTCACATAAATTTTAAGAAAAAATATATAATACTTATATTGTACTATATATTTTATCCATGAGTCAAGTTTCAACGTTTTAGCTTGCAGTATATTTACTAAACTAGGCTTGAATAAAAAAATTGCTCTACATAAGTTTAATTAAACAAGCTGTGAGAATAAACATACTCCACATCAATGCATAAATATTTCAGAGAATTCTGTAACTTATAATTATTGAGAGAAAAGCTCATAAAATAATGCTATACATCCAAGTTTCTCAAAGGGCAAACACTGGATTATATACATATACTATTTGAGAAAATCATATTACGACTGTTGCAATTAATATCCATCAAAAGTATATTCACCACACGATTGAAGTGAGAGAATGGTGAGTTGACTTACTATTTTGACTCACTATCATCATAGCAATTGTGACTCATAATGCGGCTAAAACAATAACACTTACAACTGTGAATCATAATCAGCTCATTATAAGCCACGTGATATTAAGAATCATAGATATAAAAAATAATTGAAGCTCTTTACAACTCAGCGCATTTTTTTTGCAAACTATTACAAAGTACCAAATAAGCAGGCCAATAAAAATACTGGCCCATGATAGCATAAACACCCATGCTGGAGGCATAAAACTAAATGGAAAAATAACTCCTAATTCAGATATTTTTACTCAGAGTTTATTTGTTGCAGCCCCAAGGTAATTCATATAATACATAAATCCTAAAAGTACTCATAGTAAAACTTTAGTAATATTCATAGCATTATATTAAGTGGGTAAAAACTATACTGTTTTTCCTGCTTGTTCGAGCTTCATTTGTTGATCAGCAAGTGCACAAGACTCCATTATTGGCTCAAGTCTCCCAGCCATAATCTGGGGTATACCTGAAAAATTTTGTCAAATTCTATGGTCTGTGACTCTGTCTTGAGGGAAATTATAGGTTCTTATTTTTTCAGAGCGATCTCAACTCCCTACTTGAGCGAGTCGTGCTTCTCCTAATTCTTGTTGTTTCTTTTCTTCTTCAAGTGCGTAGAGTTTTGCCTTGAGTATTTGATATGCTTTTTCTCTATTTTTATGCTGACTTCGTCCATCCTGACAAAATACTGAAACTCAGGTTGGAATATGCACCATATGAATCGCAGAATCAGTAGTATTTACATGCTGTCCACCAGCTCAAGATGACTTCGTAGCCTTGACTTCAAGATCTTCTTCTCGAATTTCAATATCTATATCATCTACTTCAGGCATAATAGCCACCGTTATAGTACTCGTATGCACTCTCCCTTTACTCTCAGTTTCAGGAATTCTTTGAACTCTGTGTACTCCAGATTCATATTTAAATAAACTATAGGCTCCTTCTCCTCGTATTTCAAAAATAAGCTCTTTAATTCATCCACCCTCAGATTCTGATTTTTCTGAAATCTCCGTCTTAAAGCCTTGAGCTTCAGCAAATGCGAGATAGGCTCGTGATAATTCTCAAGCAAATAGTGCCGCTTCATCTCAACCTGCTCAGGCTCTGAGCTCTACGATAATATTCTTATCATCATTAGGATCTTTGGGCAACAGCGCTACTTTGAGTTTTTCTTCAAGAACTGGGATTTGATCCTCAGCTTCGTTAATTTCCATCTTTAAAAGATCTCTCATTTCTTCTTCTTTTTCAACTCCAAGCATTTCTTTATTTTCCACTAGTGTTTCACTGATTTGTTTGTATTTTTTATAGAGATTTACAGCTCATTCTATTGATTTTTTTCTAGTAGCTACCGTTTTAACTTTTTTTTGGTCTTTAAAAATCTCTGGATCAGAGAGTTGGTTTTCAAGGTTTTGATACTCCGTTACTAGTGAGTCTAGATTAAATTTCATACTACTATATAATGTTTTAAATTTCCACAAAGTGTAGCCAAAAGTGGTAAAATAGCAAGAAAGCTAACTAAAAAAATCCAACTAAATAGTTGGATTTTTACTTCTTATAATTTATATTTCAGTTTATCAAGCAATACTACTTTTTCTCATATTAAAATTCTTGGAGTGATATCATCCTCTCCCGAACCTTCAAAGAAAAAACTATTATCTCTTCCTTCTTCTTTTAAAATCACGTCGAGTCTTTTCTCGACATTTCGTATAACTCACATTTTATCAAGAACATCATAGACTCTCATGACAGCTTCTCCGTTTTCAAAATCAGTCATACGAACTATTTGTTCGAGTCTCTTTCATTCCACTTGAAACATGAGATCTCAAAGGTAATCTACTTGAACCTTTCTTGGATCTTCATTTTCATTTTTAAGATCAAAAACAGTATGTTCGTTTGTATTTTGTTCCTCTTTTGATTGTTGGTAGTTAAGGTCTTCTTTTCTTGTATAATGTTTCACTAAATAATCCTTGAGTTCTTCAATTCAAAGACCAGTTGCAGCAGATATAGTAAAGGTTTTAACCTCTGGATACATCGTTTTAAATTCTGAAATGATATGGTCTCTCATTTCTTCATCAAGAAGATCAGCTTTAGAAAAAACGACAATTTCTTCTTTTTCCTCAAGAAGTTCCGAAAATAATGCGAGTTCGTGTCTGATATCTTGATAATCTGTAATGAGTTTATCAAGTCTGTATAAATCAAGGAGATGAAGCAGTGCTCATGTTCGCTCAATATGTTTAAGAAACTCTATTCCAAGTCCTTTTCACTCTGAGGCTCCAGGAATTAAGCCAGGTACATCTTCAAGAACAAGAGATTTCCCTTTATAATCAAGTACTCACAAGTTTGGAGTAAGAGTAGTAAATGGATAATCTCAAATCTTAGGTTTTACATTAGAGAGTTTAGAAATGAGAGTAGATTTCCCAGCACTAGGAACTCCAATGATTCCAATATCAGCTACAAGCTTTAGCTCCAGAAATAAATCATGCTCTTCTGGGATATCTCCAAGTTCTGCAAATGCAGGAGCTTGTCTTGTCGAGCTGGTAAAATGGGCATTTCAAAAACCACCTCTTCAACCAGAAGCGATAAGTACCTTCATACCTTTCGTACTCATATCAACGATAAGTTCCATAGTTTCTTTATTTCGAACAAGCGTTCAAACTGGTACTTTTAAAATCAGATCTTGACCGTTTGCTCCATGACAGAGATTCGGCATACCCCCCTCTCCATTTTCTGCTGTCAGTACCTTTTTATGTCGGTAATCACTGAGTGTGTTGAGATTTGCATCAGCATAGAGAAATACATCTCCACCATTTCCACCATCTCCTCCCCAAGGGCCACCCTTTGGAATATATTTTTCTCGTCTCCAAGAAACCAGACCACTTCCACCGTGTCCTGCTATAACCTTGATTGCTACTTCATCGATGAACATGTGTGAATATTTATAATTATTAGGACCAGTATACTTATTTTTTGATTTTTTCGTAAAAAATAGTTCTTAGTTTTAATCTAAGAACTATTTATTTATTTTTATATGGTGTCACTAAGTGGATTTGAACCACCGACCTCGGGGATATGAATCCCGCGCTCTAACCAACTGAGCTATAGTGACAAAAAAAGCTGATGGCTGAACTAAAGGTCAGTCTCAGCTTTTTTGATATTTTATTTTGGTTGCGGAGATTGGAATCGAACCAATGACCTCAAGGTTATGAGCCTTGCGAGATACCACTTCTCTACTCCGCGAAACAATGGTATGGCTACGGAGAATCGAACTCCGGTTGCCTGGATGAAAACCAGGTGTCCTAACCCCTAGACGATAGCCACACACAAACTATTATTTAATAATAGCTCGGGTATTATATATAAAAATAGCTTCAGTCAAGTTTTTTCGAAGTATTTTTTTAAGAGTCAATCTATGTGTATCAAAATCATTTGCTTGGAAGTATTTTCTCTTTATAGTGTTATAGACAAATATACTACTTACTATCACTATAATGTACAGTATAACACGGGCAGAAGCTGCTGACAAACTTTGAATGTCGACACGAAGTGTCGACAGATATGTGAAAGCTGGAAAACTCAGAAGTAAAAAAGATGGCAAGATTATTTACATCCATGCTCAAGATGTAGAAAATATGAGTTCGGATAATTCTGACTCAAAAGCTGAGGTTATTATGCCCCAAGAAAAAAAACAGTCTTACACGCAACAATCACACAGTAATTCTGAAGCACAAAACCATACTTCTCAAAGTTCACAAAATCCTCAGTCACACAGTACCAGTATAATAGATGCTCAAAGTAGAGCTACTTTAGAAAAAATATACCTAGATCTTCGAAGTGAAATAAAAAATAAGGATCAGATTATTTTAGATATCTCTCATAAACTTGGTCAGGCTCAAGAAATAGCAAAAAACTCTGTAAGTGTTATTGAGTTCAAAAAATCTCAATATCTCCTTGAAGAATCGAAATGAAGTCTTCACCAAGAAATTGAAACTCTGAAAGTAAAAGAATCAGATCTCGTTAACAAATTGAAATACGAAAAGTCTACTAATATTATATTGATAGCATTTTGTTTAATACTCATGATTGGACTTGGTCTCTTGTGGTTTTTAAAAATATAAGAATACTTTTGTCCTTATAGTTCAGTGGATAGAACAACCCCCTCCTAAGGGGTAGACGTAGGTTCGACTCCTGCTGGGGACACCATACATACGACATAAAGGAGGAGAATGGAGGTTTTTTCTAAAAGAAAAATTTATTGCAATGAGTAAGAGCAATAAAACGGATGCCCGACTTGCGGCGACTCCTGCTGGGGACACCATTTAAGATAAAATATATTCTTATCTCACTCTTACTTTTGTTTCTATAATTAAGAGTTATACATTAAAATTGAAAAACTTTAAGTCAAAAGCTCAAAGTTTTTTTATTATTTGTATAAAAACATTAAACTGCAAGCAGTTATTTATATTATAATACGCTCAAATTATGGTAGCACCAAAAGAAGACTTAGTTAAAAAACCTCGAGCTCCGAGAAAAACGGTAGCCAAAAAGGATACAACTGTTGAATCAGTAGCTCATATGGAAGAAGTGAATGCTCGACATATTAGTGAAAATACAAAAGAAATTAAAAGTAATTCAAGTATGCTTCACCTACTCTATGGTGTTATCATAGTTCTCATGCTCATAATAGCTGGACTTGCATTTTTTGTAGGAGCAAACATGGGAAACAATAATAATACATCATGAATTGTAGCAGCTACACCTGCTGAAGATATTGAAGTTGTAGTGTATGATGATGCTAGATGTACTGATTGTCAAACTGACGAAATTGTCGGTCAATTAGAATCTCTTCCATTCTTAGCATGAGCAACATTTGTAAGAAAAGATTTTAGCGACGCTTGAGTAGAATCATATTTGAAAGATAATAATGTCACTTTACTTCCAGCTATAACATTTAATACTAATAGTATTAGTGGTGGAACTCAAATAACAGATTTCCTCACGGCTCTTCCTGATAATAATTACACTCTCGCACTTCCATCAACGTTTGATCCATATGCAACTCGAAGTGATAAATGATTTTTACAACTCGGAGATAACTCAGAAATAGTTACTGCTATTAAAGCCGATGGATATATAGATTGAAATCTGGATGCTCAAATAACATGGATTGAGTACAGTGATGTACAATGTCCATTTTGTGCGAAACTTCATAACGAAGGAACACCTGAAGCTATCAAAGCAAAATATGGTGATGATATTAATATCGTATTTCAACACTTTCCACTTGATTTTCACGCTCAAGCTCAAAAATGAGCAGAAGGTCTAGAATGTATAGCGGAACAAGACGAATCAGTTCTCTATCCAATTATAGCTCAACTATATGAAAAATACCCAAATCAAGATATGACTATTCCTGGACTTATAGAAATAGCAGGAAGTAATAATATTAACGGTGAAGAACTTCAAACTTGTATTGATTCAGGAAAATATGCTGAAAAAGTTACATCTCAAATGGCTATTTGACAAGATGCATTTGGAATTACTGGAACTCCATGAAATGTTCTTGTGAACAATGCTACTGGTGAATACGAAGTAATTTCTGGTGCTTACCCAGCAAGTGCTTTTGAAGCTGTTATTGACTCAATGTTAAAATAAATTTACATAACAAAAAAAAGACTTCCTAATTCTAGGAAGTCTTTTTTTTGTATATTCTATTGATTGAGCATCTTATTTACAAAACTCTCGTCCTTTCTCCAATTCTTTTTTACTTTGACTCTTACAGTGAGAAATACTTTTTGATTAAATATTTCTTCGAGTTCTTTGCGAGCAGCTGTTGCTATTTTAGTAATGAGGGCACCGTTTTTTCATATAATAATATATTTTTGAGAATCAGATTCTGTGTAGACATAACTCGATATTTTTTTGAGTCATTTTTCTGTGTCTTCTATCTCTTCAACCGCTACAAATATACTATGTGGGAGTTCTTCTTTGAGGACTAGAAAGAGTTTTTCTCTAATAATTTCTGAAATTCTGAAATATATATTTTGTTTCGTATAATAATCTTCTGAAAAGAGCATAGGTCCTACTTCCAGTTTTTCCTTTATAGCATGAACCAGAGGTTTAAAACCAGTGAAATCAAAACTTGAGATTTTGAAAATGTTTTCTCCTTCTGGGATTTGTATTACGGGCTGCAAATCCAATTTCGTATAAACCGTAAAAACCGGTTTTTCTACTTTTTGAATAATCTCATCAATATATTCCTCCTCTGCACCCCTTGGTCGTGAACTGTCTATAAAATAGAGAACAATATCAGCATCATTAAGACTTGAAAGTGCTTGAGAATTTACTTGCGCGTTAAATTTTTTTTGAGATTCATGAATTCCTGGAGTATCAAAAAATATAATTTGTGCATCCTCATCATTATACATTGCAAGTATTTTATTTCGAGTTGTTTGAGGGATGTGACTCGTGATAGCTATTTTTTCTCAAATAAGAGTATTTATGAATGTTGATTTTCCTACATTTGGTCTCCCAACTATAGCAACATATCATACCTTCTTACTTCACAGGTCGCTCGTGTTATCGAGGATATCTTGGAGATTGAGTTCTTGCATAATTGATTTAAATTTAAGTGTTATAAATTAATACTCTCCAATTTTTCACACATGTCAATTTTCTTTTGACAATGTGGCTCATTTCCATAGAATTCGCTTGCTTTAAAAAAGCTTATTTTATATCCTTCTTTTGACAAGATCAAAAGATGTAATCCATAGGAAAAAATGGCACATTACGAATGTATGATGATACTCAATCCTACTGCAGGAGAAGAGGCAATCAATGGCAGCATAGACGCTGTAAAAAAATCTCTCACTGATCTGTGAGCAACTTTGAACAAAGATGATGTTTGGGGTGAAAAGAAAATGGCATACAAAATTAAAGGTTCTGATACAGGATACTATATCCTACTCGATCTTGAAGTTGATGGAAAAGGACTTAAGAGTTTAAATACCAATATGAATCTCGATAAAAATTTATGGAGATATATGTTTGTAAATCTTGATGCATAATTCATTACACAAGAACTATGAGAACGATTAATAAAGTTATTCTTATCGGAAACGTCACACGAGACCCTCTCGTGAAATCAACTGATAATCAAAAAAAAATCGCAATGTTTACTATTGCAACAAACAGATATTACAAAACAAGCGATGGACTAGATAAGTCTGAAGCTGAGTTTCATAACTGTGTTGCTTGGGGAAACCTAGCGGAACGAGTCGAACAATCTCTTTCAAAATGAAAACTCATTTATATAGAAGGGAGACTCAAAACTCGAATCATTGAAAAAGATGGTGGTGAAAGAATCTACAAAACTGAAGTTGTTGCAGGAAATATTATATTTCTCAATAAAAAAAGCGACTTTGATGATGTAGGTGTCTCAGATGAAAGTTCTTCTGAATTCTTCGATGACGGAGACGATGATAAATTTTAAATACACCTCTTACAAAATCACTATTGCAGTGATACCTATTTATTAATAAACGAGATATGGCAATTGAAAAAAAAGCATGTCCTCTTGAGGATATCACTATAGACTACAAAGATGTAGAACTACTTAAAAAATATACTACCAAGTTTGGTAAAATCGTACCACGATATTACTCAGGTGTTTCTCTTAAAAAACAAAAGAAACTCTCTCAAGCAATTAAACGAGCAAGAATTATGGCTCTTATGCCTTTTGTGAAATCATTTGATCCTAACTTCGAAGGGTAATTCTCTTCAAGTAAAAAACCTCAATTTTATAATTGAGGTTTTTTTGATGTAATATGAACCGAGATTAATTTACTCAAAGGATTGTTTTGAGTTACTTGTTTTCATGATTCATATCATGCCTGAATAGCTGCTTTTGAATTATCTAGTTTTGAAATCTTTTTCCCAGAGTGAAATATAAGTACTATTTTTCACTTCTTTGCTAAGTTCTGGAGCATTTCTAAGTATTCTGATGTGTAGATTTGCTCTCCTTTATCTAAGATATCTCATCTATTACCAGAATCTAAAATATTCACAACTCTCTTTGTAAAAGATCTTATACGTTGATTATTTGGCTGTAATGCATTGTCTGGTATAAGAACTATCGGGAGTACATCATCTCGTATCGTTTGACCATCTTTGCTAATGAGTATATGTCCTAAGTTAATAGAATCACAGGAAAGAGTTGGATGAACTCATATTGGAAGTGGGTCTGCAAAACTACCATCATCATACTTTCATTTCTCTCCAATATATACAGGTGCTCCCGCCATGAGTGGGACAGTTTTTGTAGCTTGCAATACTTCCAGCATCATTTTCTGACTTGTTATGAGAGTACATCATTCACATTCTTTATTACTGAAATACTCTTTTTCACCTGTATCTGCATTACGTACTGGAATAACGATAGTCATTTGAGAATTTTTGAATGCATCAAAATCAAGCTGTACTCACTCTATAACTCAAGTCTCATTTGTTATATCCTCTGAAAATAATCTAATTACCTCTGTAACATCGAGTATTTTTGGATAATTATCAGAATAAAATAGATCTTCCTCAGATAAAATATATCATTCAACAAACTCATTCAAACTTGATAAACACTTAATTCATATAATTGGAGAGAAGAATTTATGTATTGACGCGACTCATTCTGATAACCTCTTAATTAGCAATCTTTTTAAAAATTCTACCTGTGCATTTTGTAGTAAAAATTTTTTATTATCACTGAGTCCGTTCAACCATATTTTTTTTCACTCATCAAACTGTCAGCTCACAAAATATGCAAGTGATCCTGAACTTGCAGAAGGTCATAAAACAAGTGAAATATCTTTCTCACATATTCATGCCTCTTTCAGTCATGCAATAGCTCATAATATCCAACTACCTTTCATAGCACCACCTGGTATAACTATAGCTATTTTAGGATTATCTTTAAGTCTTGCTTTTAGACTTGGAATACAGGCATCATAAAATTCCCCGGCTAGTATTTCATTTGGAGTAAACTCATTGTGATATCCTATTTTTTCATTCCTCATACAGAACTTAGAAAGTAATATATACTCATAATAATATATCTACTGGACTAAATCAAAAATAAGACAAATAAAAAACCTCAATTCTAAAATTGAGGTTTTTTATTGTTGTAATTTTTCTGAGATACATATACCCCACCAATTGAAATGAGATATTCATCAGAAGATCACAAAATATTTTTTGTTTTCTGTCATGTTTTATCTATAAGAAGTCTCAGTTTTTGATGCACTTCATCATAAGTAAATAAACAGTATCTAATAGGTTCGTCAAGCTGCTTTCTAAAAAGTGATTTTCATTTTTTTCCAATAACTCCGTTTCTCAAGAGAGCCACGTCTGGAATGGACTCAATTTGATGTTTTTCTAATAAAAGCATTCACACCTTTTCTGGTAACACAAAAACAATACTTCCATCAAAACCAGTAAAATCTTCAGTTTTTGACAGTTGTACCATTCACTGAATACTTATATATTTTTCTCTGTCTATATACTCTCACATATCTGTGTACTAAAATTATAAACGCTTTTTTTTTATTCTTACATAAACTATTCATCTTGAACAGGAATGGTTTCAAGGACTTGTGCTAATCACGCAAATGCTAGCTGCTCACCTGTTTCTTTATAATATTCTGCTTCAACAATAAGAAAGTATCTCAAGAAGAGTCTCGGAAAATTTTTCCAATCGTTATGATGAGAGTGTGTAAATTTTCAAAGAATATCATGCAGACTTAATCAATCTATGATTCAAGACTCGGAAATAAGGAGGGTTGCTTCAAGTTCCATCCATCAATATTTCTCAGCATTGATTCGGAAGCTTTGAAGTTTTTCAAATTCTTTTTTACTTAGAAGCTTGTTTTCTAAAGAAAGTACAACATCTTCAATATCTTCTGGGAGCATAAAAATATCTGCAATTCTTTCTCTGGCAAGTATTGAAATTAGGTGCGTATCTGTATTTAATTCCGGTACAATAGGACTACAGTCTTCAAAATTCATCAAAGTCATTATACCATCATATATAAATTGAGATTGTTTACTTAGCATAAAATTTAATCTTATTTTATATTATTATTTATAATTTAATCAATTAGTCAATTTTACAAATCTTTTTCTTGCATTTGGGCATTTTATCCCTATAATCCCCGCGGTTTAGAAACTCTCAAAAAGCTGGGAGTATTTATTTTTTATATAGTATACTATGTCATTTAGAAATATTGCGATAATTGCCCATGTAGATCACGGAAAAACTACCCTTGTAGATGAACTTCTGAAAGCTGCAGATGGATTTGATACTCGAGTTGGAATTGCTGAACGAGCAATGGACTCAAACGCTCAAGAACAAGAAAGAGGGATTACTATTTACGCGAAGAACACTTCTATTAATTATAAAGGAAACAAGATTAATATTGTTGATACTCCAGGTCATGCTGATTTTGGTTCTGAAGTAGAACGAGTACTTCGAACAGTTGATTCTGTATGTCTTGTTGTTGATGCGTACGAAGGACCTATGCCTCAAACTAAGTTCGTACTTAAGAAATCTCTTGAACTTGGACTTCATCCTATTATTGTTCTCAATAAAATGGATAAACCATCTGCTCGAGCTGATTGGGTTATTGATCAACTATTTGACCTGTTTGTACAACTTGGAGGATCTGATGAACAATTAGAAAATCTCAACAATCCAGTATATGCAATTGCGAGAGAAGGTCTTGCTTGGACAAATGACAATCCAGAACAAAAAGATATCACTCCACTTCTTGATTATATTATGGAACATGTTCCAGAAGCAAAGAACGATGAAACAGCTCCACTAAAAATGCAAGTTGCAAATCTTGGGTATGATAATTTCCTTGGAAGACTTGGTATCGGTCGAGTATATGACGGAAAAGTGAAAGTTGGACAAGATGTTATCATAACTTCAAATGCAGGGAAACAAAGAAAAGGGAAAATTACTGATATCCTTACAAATCATGGACTTGAAAAAGTGAAAGTTAATGAAGCAGTAGCAGGTGATATTATCACAATAGCAGGTATTTCAGATATCTTCGTAGGAGAAACCATCGCTGCAAATGCTGATGTTGAACAAATGCCACCTATCAGTATCGATGAACCTACCCTAAAAATGGAATTCCTCGTTAACAACTCTCCATTTGCTGGAAGAGAAGGTAAATTTGTAACTTCAAGACAAATCAGAGACAGACTAGAAAAAGAACTTGAAACAAACGTTGGGTTAAAAATCGACTTTGAAGAAGGAGATAATTACAGTGTTTCAGGTAGAGGTGAGCTTCACCTTTCTGTACTTATTGAAACGATGAGAAGAGAAGGATTTGAGCTACAAGTAGGAGCTCCAGTAGTAATTATGCATGAAGAAGGTGGGAAAAAAATGGAACCTCTAGAACGAGTTACTATTGCTGTTCCTTCTAGCTCTGCAGGATCAGTTATAGCTGAACTTGGAAAAAGAAAAGGTGAAATGGTAAATATGTTTGATGATAACGGGATTACAAATCTAGAATTTATTGTACCTA
This sequence comes from Candidatus Gracilibacteria bacterium, assembly GCA_010119145.1. Classification (NCBI taxonomy): domain Bacteria; phylum Candidatus Altimarinota; species Candidatus Altimarinota bacterium. The sequence goes on along the minus strand of JAACSU010000008.1, from coordinate 199,786 downwards.
CTCGAGGACTTCTCTGATTCAAATCAGAATTCACGACTATGACTAAAGGAGAAGGTCTTCTTTCCTCAGCTTTTGAAGAATATGTTCCTCATAAAGGGAATATTGAAAAAAGAGCACGAGGATCTATGATTTCTATGGAAAATGGGAATGCTATGGCATACTCTATCTTTAATCTTCAAGACAGAGGGACAATCTTTATTAAACCTCAAACTGAACTCTACGAAGGTATGATTCTTGGAGAATCATCAAAAGATCAAGATCTTGCAGTAAACGCAACGAAGAATAAAAAACTTACAAACGTTCGAGCATCTGGTACGGATGAAGCACTTAAGCTTACTCCACCAAAACTTATGTCTCTTGAAGAAGCTATCGACTATATCTCAAACGATGAATATGTTGAAGTTACTCCTCTCTCAGTAAGACTTCGAAAGAAATGGCTTACAGAAGGTGAAAGAAAAAGAAATAAAAGTAATGGATAATTAGAAAAAAAAAGACTAGCAATTGCTAGTCTTTTTTAATTAAATTTTCTAAATTTTCTACAGGAAAATAACTAATGTTTCTTCAAGATTTTGTACTGTAAATTAATCACTTTTTTCTTAAAATATTTAAATCTGATACAGCTGTAGGCTTGGAAATATTATAATAATTTTTATGAATTAATGAGTTAGTAAAAGAATCTTTATTTTCCAAAAAATATTTCAGTAATTTTTTTTGTCTATCATTTAGATCTAAATGTCTAAGATCTTTTAAATTTGAATGATTGTCTTTAAATCTATTCTTTAAATCACTTTGAAAAGCATCTAATGCAATTTTAATTTTTCTTAGATTATAATTTATAAAATATCATAAATCTCTATCATCCTGTTCAGAATAAATATATGATTTTGCATATTCAATTTTTGATTTCTTAATAATTGATGAAAGTGGAATGAAAGAAAATCAAAAATAATCATTCTTTAATAAATACCAATAAAAAAGAGCTCTAGCAGTTCTACCATTTCAATCACAGAAAGGGTGTAAATATCATATCCAAAAATGTATTACAATTGCTTTAATTACTGGATGTACAAAAGTATTAAAATCTCCCTCATCATTCATAAAATCTATCAGACGCTTCAATTCTACTCTCATTTTTTCTGACTTCATTGGTTCATGTGCAATTTTTCACTTGAATTTAACAACGATGGGATCTTTATTATCATCATTAATATCTCTAAATCTTCAAATTTCTCATTTATTTTCTATAACTCACTTAGTTAATATTTCTTGTAAATAAAGAAGATCTGATTCATCAATTTTTTCTTTTTTAACAAGTTCATCTTTGACAAAATACATCACTTCATAGTTATTTAGTATCATTCTATCTGAATCATTCTTTGGTTTTATTCATTGTTTAATCATTTTTACTGCATTTCGAGATGTAGTAGAAGCTCATTCTAATTGACTAGAACTAATTGCTTCTTCCAACATTCAGTTGGTAACAAATAATCTTTTATCAGATTCTGAAAAAGGGGTATAAAAAGTTCAAGAAGCATTTTTATCAATTTCATGAAGTAATTTTTTAGAAAATTCAAGTTCTCAAAATCGAAAAAACTCTCAAGAATCTGTTTTGATTGGAGAAACGTAATTTAGAGTTCTCATAAATTTTATTGTTCCCCATAAGTCTTTACTATCTTTAAATCATTTTGGTACTGGTTGAAATTTTATTTTATCCCAGTATAAGTAATTGAAATCAGAATACTTTGAAATATTTTGCTCAAAATAGTGGTCAAGTTTAGCTTTAGATATTTGGAATTTATCTATATCTATTTTTTCTAAAGTATATAAATTATTCATTAAAAATAGGTTAAATTTAATTAAATTTAACCTATTTTATAATATTAATTAATAAAATCAAAATATTCTTAGAAATAAAATTTTGACACAAATACTTCTATCAGTATACTCTTATTATATTAACAAATAATAATATATTAATATGTATAAAGAAATACTTCAAAAGTCTGGTGAAGTGAGCAAGATTATGGATATTTTGTCTCACGAAAAGAGACTTGCTATGCTCTGTTTACTCAGTGAATGAGATAAAAATATTGCTGAGTTAACAACACTTCTAGAAATCTCACAGTCACTCGTGAGCCAATTTGCCCTCAAGATGAAGGACCAAAATATTCTAGAGAGCCGAAAAGAAGGAAAAGAAGTCTTCTACTCTGTAAAAGACAAAAAAATATGAGAACTCATGCAAGCGCTTAAAAATATATATTGCTAATAACTCCACTATGAAAGAACAAATAATCCTCGATGTACGAAGTCACGAAGAACATAATCAAGAACATATAAAATGATCTATCGATATGCCTTTGTCATATATTGAATCAAGAGAAGCAAAAGTTGCTAAACTCCTGAAATGAAAACAAGTCCTCATTATGTGTCGGACTGGTCGAAGAGCTGAACTCGCTCAGCAGATACTTGCTCCTCACAGTGAGATAGAAAGTCTCAAAGTATATAAATGAGGAATACTGGAATACAAAAAAGAACACCCAGAAGAGATGGTAACATGAAAAAACAGCTCGAGAATACCAATTATGAGACAAGTTCTCATTGCAGCAGGTTCGCTCGTACTTACATTTTTGTTACTTGGATATTTCGTCAGTCCAGCATTTCTTTTATGAGTCCTTTTTGTGAGTGGATGACTCATGTTTTCAGGAATTTCTGGAAACTGTCTTATGGCAACAATTCTCTGAAAAATGCCTTTTAATACCTAATTATACAAAACTATGAAAAATAATATACTCTTCAAGCAAATGCTTGATTATGAAACTAATACCTATACCTATATTATTGCTGACTCAAATACAAAAGAAGCAGTGATTATAGACCCTGTCTATGAAATGGCAACTCGTGATGCAAAACTTATCCAAGAACTTGGATTAACGGTAAAATATTTCCTAGATACACATGTGCATGCTGACCATATAACTGGAAGCTCTGAGCTCAAAGAAATACTTGGAATGTGAGAAATATGAGTTGGTGAAAATAATAAATGAATAACTCACAATGACCTCTTTCTCAAAGATGGAGAAGTTTTAAAGATTTGAGATATAGAAATTACAGTACTTGAAACTGCTGGGCATACTGGTGGATGTGTGAGTTATCTCATTGATAATATGGTCTTTACTGGTGACCTCATATTTGTTCGAGGTTCTGGAAGAACAGATTTCCAATCTGGATCCAATGAAAATATGTACAAAAATGTACACGAAAAGATTTATACACTCCCAGATACAACACTCATCTATCCATGACATGACTATAATGGAAATATGGCTAGTACCGTTGCAGAAGAGAAGCAATTTAACCCAAGATTAAAAGAAGAAAACAGCTTCGAAGATTTTGAAACGATTATGAAAAACCTAAAACTTCCGTATCCAAAAAAGCTAGAAGCCAGTCTTCCTGCAAACATGAAATGTGGACACAGATGTGGATAACAAAAAAAGAACTCACAGGAGTTCTTTTTTTAAGCATGTGATATTTCTCAAAGATTTGATTTTTCCCATTTTTTGAGTCATTCAATAGAACATAGTGAAAACTTAGTATCAACTTCTTGTCCTTGAAGGAGAATATAAATACTTGTGATTCATGGCTCTTGACTCGCAAGAAAATTCTTGAGTTCATGGATTTGATCTATTTTAGTTCAAGAAGGAATAATAACAATATATTTATCCAGAGTGTCAGTAGGTTCATTTTTCTCTGATTTTTCGAATTTATTCTGACTGATTTTTCCATCTAATTCTGACTCAAATTCAGAAGAATTATCTGAAATATTTTTTCAATCAGTATCTTGATTATTATCTGCTTCTTGATTTTGATTCTCTGATTGCTTCGTATCTTCAGATTGAGAGAGAGATTCTTTGATTAAAATAGTACGTTTTTTAGAATCTAGAAGTCACATATCTCGTGCTTGTTCTCTCACTTGAGTAACACTCGCTGCAATAATACTTTTTACATACAGGTTTTTTCTTCAGTATTCAAAGTTTACTCCGAGCATTCACTCAGCAATGATTACTTTTCAAATTGCTACTAAATCTTTGAACTTATCATAGTCTTTGTTAAAAATAGTAACTTCAAAATCATACTCGAAGCCCTCACACGTCAAAAATAACATATTTTTTCAGGTCTTCGTTACAATTTTTCTCATATCTATTATGACTCATACAGCTTGTATCTGCTGTTTTTGTAAATCCTCTTTAAATTTTTCAGGATTTTCATCATGAATTTTCTTTAAGTCAGAAAGTGAAGAAGATAGATTTTTCGTACTTCGAGAACGTCTTTGACAATAGAGTCTGAGAGAATCAAGTGGATGACCTGAAACCATATACCCAAGAACTTCTTTTTCTCAGAAAAGTTTCTGCTCATAACTGAGTGGAGTCACTTCTTGAAGTTTTATACTATCATCAAAATCAGTAAGTCCCGTATCAAACATCCCTATTTGAGCTGAAGACTCTTTTTTTATTTCATTTTTAGAAGCCCTAACTATCTCATCTATATTACAAAGTAATGTATTTCTTTCTCAAAATATATCCATTGCTCCTGCATAGATAAGTGCTTCTAGTGATTTTTTTCACAGTGTTTCTCGTCATCCTCTTTTTATAAAATCTTGTAAATCTGAAAAAATACCATCTTTACGTGCGTGAAGTATCGCGTCAATTGGTCCATCTCAGAGTCACTTAATAGCCTTAAGGCCAAAACGTATATGCGTGTCATCAATATAAGTAAAGTGTTTCAGTGATTCGTTAATATCTGGTCTCATAATCTCAATTCCATTTTGCTGAGCTTCTCCTACTTCCAGTACGATTCTCTCCATATTTTCTTCATCAGAAGTCATCATTGAGGTGAGAAACTCAGTTCTATAATGTGCCTTAAGATAGGCAGTTTGATAAGCAATAAGTGCGTAACACGCAGCATGAGATTTATTAAATGAGTAGTTTGCAGCAGGTTGAATCATCTCTTCATAAATATAGCGAGAAGTTTCAGCTTTGTAACCTTTAAAACTGGCTGATTTCGTGATAAATTCTTTTTTGAGTGCCTCTATAACATCGAGTTTCTTTTTTCAAACTCATCTTCGGAGCAAGTCAGCTTCACCAAGTGAAAATCCTGCCATATACTGTACAATAAACATCAATTGTTCCTGATAGACAGCAATACCATAACTCACGTCTAGAATACGTTTCAGGTCTTCTTCCAACTTTCGTTTTTCTTCTTCTATCTCGGCTTCTGAGTACTTTTTCTCCAAGATAGCTCTGAGGTCATCTGTCATATATTTTATCTCTTCACGTCCATACTTACGGTTGATATAGGTCGGAATATATGCGAGAGGTCCAGGTCTATAGAGTGAGACCATGGCAATAAGATCTTCAAAACTATCTGGAGCAAGGTCTCTCAAATATTTTCTCATACCATCTGACTCAAACTGAAAGACTCAGGTAGTATCTCCATCAGCAAATATCTTGTAGACAGATTGATCATCCATGGCAACATCGAGTATATCTACGCTATGACCTTTTGAAGCCTCAATAATTTTTTGAGCTCTTTGAATAATTGTCAGGTTTCGAAGTCAAAGAAAGTCCATCTTTAGCAGTCCAAGATCTTCAAGTGGATAAGCGCTATACTGCGTAATAATAGCCTCTGCATCTTTTGGTGGATGAGCCAAAGCCGTGAAGTGTGTCATGGACTGTGGAGCGATGATTACGGCACAAGCATGAACTCATAATTGTCGAACATTTCATTCTATTTTAAGAGCATTGTCTATTATCTTTTTGTATTTTTCATTCGTATCATAGGCAACTTTAAAATCAGGAGCATCTTCAAGTGCACCAGTAAGTTTCGTACCAGGTTTTTCTGGAATGAGCTTCACAAGTTCATTCATCTCTGCAAAGGGCACTCACATCACTCGTCCAACATCTTTGACAGCTGCTCTTGCTGCAAATGTACCAAAAGTACAAATTTGAGCAACTCTGTCTGCTCCATATTTTTGTCGACAATATTCAACCACTCTGTCTCTCTCACTATCTGCAAAGTCGGTATCAATATCCGGCATGGAAATACGTGCTGGGTTTAAAAATCGCTCAAACAGGAGATTATATTTCAGAGGATCTATGTCAGTTATTCCAGTTAAAAATGCCATGAGACTTCACGCAGCAGATCATCTTCCAGGTCATACTGGTATATTTTCAGAACGAGCCCAACCTATATAATCAGCAACAATTAAAAAATACGCGTTAAATCCCATCTCGTGCACTACGACCAATTCATACTCTAATCTCTCTATTTGATCTTGAAGATCTTGATCAAATGAGTCTAAGATGTCTTTTTTTCTCTGAGAATAATAGGTCAAAGATAAATCCTTGAGTTCTTCGGGTGAAGTTTCTGTCAGTGCTTTTCAAAGTCCAGGCATTTGAGTTTTTTGTACCAATTCAAAAAGCATTTCTTCTGAAATATTTTTTTTACATCTCCAGTTTATCCCAGCATATGAGAGATATCTCAAATACCATTCATCTGATGAAAGTGTCATCTTTGGAGTATTTCCTGGATTATTTTTTTGAAAAACTTGAGCTTTTTCAAAAAGTGCCTGCATATCATCAGGGAGCTCAAAAGTTGGAATAAGGACTCACCCTGTCTCTATTTTTATGCTGATCATGTCAGCTATTTTTTGTGTATTTTCTAGAGCTTCAGGGATATATCAAAATATTTCCTGCATCTCTTCTTCTGACAAGAAACTATAGTCTCATTGCAATAAACTGGGTCTATCGGGATTTTCAATTTCATGTCATGACCCAAGCGCCATAATTACGTCCTGAGTTGTTTTGTCTTCTTTGTCGACATAGTAGCTATTTTGACATGCGACAATTGGAATACCATGAGTATTATGTAAATCTATGATTTTATCAGTGACTAAGGACTGTTTTGGTATATCTCAGTGGTATAAAATCTCTAGAAAATAATTATCAACTCAAAATATATCTTGATAGAGTTTTATTCTGTCTAAAATAACGTCATCACTTTGTCCAGATAAGATCAGATATGGAATCTCTCCAGCTATTGGTCCTGAGAGAGCTATTATATCATCTGAAAATTCTTTTAAATCAGATACACTTATTGCAGGAGTTTGTCAAGGATTATCGAGAGAAGCTTTAGATACAATTCCAATAAGATTCTTGTATCATTCTCCACTTTTAGCGAGCAAAACAAGTTTATGATTGAGTTTTTGGTCAGATTCCGAACGAGTAAATACTTCAGCTCACAATATTGCATTTATACCTTCAGATTCACACGCTTTTAAAAACTCGTGACACCCATGCAAGTTTCCTGTATCTGTGAGAGCCACCGCTTTCATACCAAGTTGCTTAGCTTTTTTTACATAGTCTTTTGGTTTTGGAAGTCCTTCCAATATTGAATAATGAGAATGATTATGCAGATGAACAAATGCCATATATTTTTTGTTAGAATTCTTTGAAACAGTGTATTTATTTTTGGTAAAATTCCTAGGGAGCTTATACTCTTTTTGTTAAAAAATTATTAAAAACTATGAACTTACATATTTCTGATTCTTGGAAAAAAATATTAGAGCCTGAAATTAAAAAATCATATTTTCAGGAAATTAAGACATTTTTAAAGTGCGAATTAGAATCTGGAAAAATCATCTACCCAGAAACTCATAATATATTTGCGGCATTTGAAAAAACATCACTTAACAATCTCAAAGTAGTAATACTGGGGCAAGATCCTTATCACGGAGCCTGACAAGCCCACTGACTCAGTTTTTCTGTTCAAGATGGTGTAATAGTACCCCCAAGTCTTAAAAACATCTATAAAGAGCTTCAAATGGAATTCTCTGATTTTAAGATTCCAAAAAGTGGGAATTTAGAATCATGGGCAGAGCAATGAGTGCTACTTCTCAATAGTATTTTAACTGTTGAAGCTTCAAAACCTGCCAGTCATAGTAAAATTGGTTGGTCTCAGTTCACAGATACCATCATTCAAAAAATATCTGAATCACAGCAATGAATTATATTTGTACTCTGGTGAGCATTTGCTCGATCAAAAAAAGTGCTGATTAATGAATCAAAGCACTTTATTCTTGAATCTCCACATCCATCACCTTTTTCAGCTCATACTGGTTTTCTTGGAAACGGACACTTTAAAAAAATAAATGAAATTTTAGAATCTCATTGAAAAGAAAAGATTCAGTGGTAGATAAATTTTATTTATATCTTGTATAAAAAAAGTCCTCATTTACGAGGACAGTTATTAAAAGTGTTTACTTAGCCTGGGCAACCATTCCGATAGAATTGATCAATCTGAAGATTGTCAGAGTAAACACTCAAGGTTCCAAATGGCACAAGGCTCGTAGAGAAAAAGAAATTGAGTGTATATGTGCCATTTGAAATGCCAGTCTGAAGCGATTGGGATTCTATTGGTTGCCCAGACTTTGATGCATTTACGTTGATTCTGTGTCTGCCCGAATCTGATTGATATACCTGTACAGCAACCTTATTGTTGCTGCAAGTAACATCAACGAGACTGACATTTGCCGCAGCTGAAGTTGCCATCAGAGAGCAAAGAGCAGTCAGCACGAGAATTTTTTTGAACATAGTATAATTCCTTTGTCTAGTTCATTTTTGCTTTCGCAAGAATATCTTATTTATTTATTTATTTATTTATTTCAATATATTATTAAGAGTAATTATTAAAAAAACAAAAATGAAAAATCTGAAATATGTTCTTGCATTTATTTTATTTTATATCCTTTTAACTTCATTATTTTTTTGTTTAAATATGTATCAAACATTTTATTCGACTCCATGAGACTTGTCACTCACATTATACACTTCTCTGTGAATATCATTTCTTTTACTAATATTATTTTATTTTATAATAAAATATATACCTAAAAGATTATTTTTATATTCTTGAATATTATATTTCATAATATTTTGAGCATATATAATTTCATTTATTCATATTCCATTAACAAATGACATTAAGTCAGAGCTTGTATATAATTTGAGAGAAGATAGAGAAAATCTTTATTCTGAAGACTTTGATAGTATGAATTACGAAGCAATAGTATTAGAAATTAATAACTTAAACACATTAGAAGAAAAAAATAAGTATATTCAAAGTAAGTTAAATTTACTTGCACAAAATCAATATGAACAGGCTATATATTTTGTAGAACGTGAAGCTCCTAATAAGTGATTATTTTATAACAAAGACCAATTTTTAAATTACAAAAAACAGCGCATTTCAAATATTCAAAATAATTTGAATTATGAGGAAATTGATTTTAATAATACCTGAAACTGATCATATTTATTTGAACTTATCAAAAGAGAAAACAATTATAAAGAAATTGGCTGAAGTTTACAATACTTTAAGATTTCTAAAAATACTCTTTTGGAAATAAGAGATGATACAGCTTTGTAAATACAAAAATAAAAGAGAATATATATATTCTCTTTTATTTTTCTGTCATTCTCCATACTCATGTCCAATCCTTACTCGGGGGATTTTTTTGAAAACAAGCACATCTCTGAGCGTAGTATTTAGATGGAGCATCTCATAGTTTTTCAAGTTCCAAAAATATTGCCTGTGCTTCTTTAAAATTCTTTTGAGTATAGAGTTCTCGAGCTTCAGAAAATTTATAAATCTGAGATTTTTTCTCTATTGATAATTCTCATTTATTCGCTAGGAGCTCATAGATCTTCACTGATATATCTTTTCATTTCACTTGTATCTCATCAAGAAACCTAAATTCAAAAGCATCTTGTGTATCAAAGTAAACACTCTCGCTGACACAAATGAGGGTTCCATAATATTTATTTGCTCATTCAAGTCTTGAAGCGAGATTTATATTATCTCACAAAGCTGTAAAACTCATTTTTTTTCAGATGGCTCATATATTTCAAATAATAGCATTCCCACTATGTATCCCGATTCTCACTCGTAACGTACGCTTGAGTTTATCTTTCCACTCTGTATTAATTTTTTTAATTGTTTCTTGGTGAATCAACGCTGTGGCGCAAGCACGCACCGAATCATCCTTGGTATCCTGTTGCTTAGAAAATGCTCACCAGAGGGCCATAATAGCGTCTCCTTCGAACTTATCAACGTATCACTTTTGATCCATGATACTTTCTGTCATATGTGTGAGATATACTCGGAGAAATCAAACAAGTTCTATCGGTGAGAGTATTTCACTAAGACTTGTAAATCATTCAATATCTGAGAAAAAACACACAAGATTTTTTTCTTGTCCATCAAAGTCTACACTCCCATCTTCATCCAGTATTTCTGCTGCAATATGACTTCATACATATTCACTAAGAGCTTTATTGAGCTTCTGTTTATTCTTATCCTCTATAAGATATTTTACTATATTTGCAACAAGCACTGAAAGTATCAGAGAGAATATTATCTCGGAAGGATAATTAAAAATGAGATTCGTTCCTAATAATATACTCACAGGAATAATAATCCAAAATACGAGGATAATGACGAGATTAGATATGACCAGGATTCTGGAGGAAGTGGAGAGATTGAGTGATACAGAAAGTATAACAATAAAAAATATTAAAATCCATTCTATAAATGGGTCAAAATACATCATATAACTCTTCAGTAAGAGAGTATTGAGTATATTAGCATGTATATTTACTCCGAATTCATAGCCATTTGGGGTGAAGAAGTTATCTTTGAGTCCATCAGCAGCTGGACCAACGAGTACTATCGCGTCTCTAAAATCTATCTCATTACGAAGTTGTTCGAATGTACTTGGATTTGCGACATCTGAAACTGATACACGAGTAAAGGAATCACTCGGCACAAAATTTATGAGTATTTCTTCAGAGTTTTTTGATGCCAATGGAATTTGCACGTCTTGAGAAATGATATAATTTCATTGTTCGTAATTTCATATTATCGATGAAAGAGAAGTTCCATACATATAATCATAAAAATTCCTAAGAATTTGTAGAGTGAAATGCTCATATATCTCTCCCTTTACATCCTTCATTTTTGGAGAAAATGAATATACTGTTTTATTCGATGACTCAACATTGGGAGACAAATATCAATGTGAATACGAATCAGCATCAAGTATAGTAGTAGGTATCTTTATCTCACCACTCGTATCAAGTGCGTCTCAGAGTATTATTCTGGCTTTGGAGTCTTTGATAGCTTGTGAAAAAATAGTATCAGATGATTCTTCTGAAGGGTCTAAAAATAATATATCAAATGCAATGAGAGGAACACTTTCTAAGTTCAGATTTTTTATAAGCGAAGCATATACAGAGCGTGGAAATGGAAAAGATCCAATTGACTCAATACTTTTTTCATCTATTTCGACAACTATAATGTGAGGATTGGCTGAAACTCAGAGTATTTCATTTTTTACAGAATAATACTCATTTTGAATTGTTTTATTAAGAACTCTAAATACAGAACTACATACAATTAAAATAACGATAATACAGCAAGAGAGTACTATCGTAAGAAGGTTTGTATTTTTAAAAATATGTTTCATGTATTACTTGCGAAGTTTATCGATAATTGATTGGGTATCGTTGAGAAATCATTTCACTTGTCATTCAGCTGATTTTTTTATTTCATCTAAACTCATAGGAATTTCAGGCATCTGAAAACTGCTTGGTAGAAGTGACTGAAGTTCCATAAATTGTTGTGAAAATTCGCTGAGTTTATCACTTGATATATTTGAAAGAGCTGTTTCAAAGAAGTTTAAGTTTATATTTTCTAAAAGTTCTTTATTTTCAGCAAGAAACTCAATACTCTGATTGAGTGCTTCTCTATTTCACACTGATACAATAGTTTCTATATCAAATGCTGTACTACGAAGAAGTTGTTCTTTTTCAAGTTGGTCATCTCATAAAGCTACCAGAGCTTTCTTATAAAATATTTTTCTCTTATAAAACTCATAATCCGACGCAGCCACAAAATTGAAGTCTTGGTATCGAGATAACACAGCATTATATACCTTTTCTCTCTTAGAGTCCTCAATTTTTGAAATGGTTTTCTCAACTATCTCGTAGTTCTCAGCAGTATCAAGATCATATAGGAGTCTATAGCTTGGTGAAATCCATGCTCTTATTTTTTCGTACAGTGATTGCTTGTCTATAGAATTTTGAAGTGCTTCTTTCAGCTGATCAAAATAGATAGAATCATATGATTCATTGACTTGTTTCCATGTAGCATCTTGAAATTTATTTACAAATTCTCATATTTCGATGAGAGAGAATGTTGAAATTTTAAATGGAGTATTTTCTTCTACGATAACTTGTTCTCAGGTATTTTTTTCTAAAGTAATTTGATGATCAACAACGTTTACATAATCACTTTCTAAATCTACTTCAAATATAGTCCCCCTCACTCAGGCCTCTATACCAGAAAAATTCTGTGTAAATGATGAATCTTTTCCTATAAATGAAACAACGTTTGACCAAGTTTTTCAAGCAAGGAGCTCAAATGATATATTTATTTTAGTATAATCTCGAGAAATCTGATTTTGTTCAATGGATATTTTAGTATTTCCTCATAAACGAGTAAGACTTCCATCTCACCACTCAATAACTGCGAGACTGGACTCTCCAATTACATGAATTTTATCACCAGTTTTAAGAACTTTCTTAGTATTAATCTCAAGTTTAGTATCATTTATACTTGCAGTTCACTCAACAAGATTCACATATGAATTCGTATCTTTATTATTATTTGAATAGGCAATAAAGACCTGAGAAAAAACAATAATGGCAATAACTCAAATAACTATGAGAATAAATTTATTTTTTATCTTTTTCATTATACTATCACTAAGAATAAATTGAGAACTACCTCTCATTCTATGCTAGCATACAAAATCTCTTTTTACAAAAATAATGAAAAAACGATACACATTCATCTTACTACTTATAGTCATGCTCTATATGATATTTTTAGTTCTAAGTTATAAGTATCAGGAATACAAAATATACCTCACTATTCAAAAGCTCAATGATAATAATGAACTCCTTATAAGTTCTATTGAAAAGTCACAAGATACCTTGGAAAATAAAAGTACACTTGCATATAAAAATAAAATTTTGAAGGCGCAACAATGACTCAAAAACCCCTGAGAGGAAGTAATATTTCTTATTAGTGAAGAGAAATACAAAAAATATACGGAGCAAAGTGAAAATAATCCCACACAAATTCAGACACCGAGTAACCTAAGAGAGGAAGAAAGTCTCATACAAACTATGACTATTTATCAAAGATGGATTTATCTAATTTTTTGAAAAGATATACGATAAAAAATCCACATAATGTGGATTTTTTTATAAGTCTGAGAAGTCAGCAGGAAAATCATCAAGTGATTCAGGCTGAGTTGTATTAAAATTTGATGAAGAATCACTTGAACTTCAAAATATTTTATTTCAGATTTCTTCAATTTTTTGAAATATTCTTTGAGGCTTCGCATACTTTTCAACATCTAAACCAAGGAGTCTTCAAAACACTGGAAATAGAAAGATAGTAAGCACTGTTACGACTACTCCAATAACAGCGAAACGAATCGTATTAATTGCTGGCTTAATCTTGTCATCTTTTCCTCCAGATAGTATGAGGAGTAAACCACCCCAAAGTATAAAGAGAATCGATAAGAGACCTGCTGCAAGAACAAAGAGAGAAATAGTGAGAAGTATAAATTCTCAAAAATCCATTTTAGCTTCAAATATAGACCCTGTTTCACTTATCGCATATACTGTTGAGTATAACATATTTTAAAATTAAAAATACTATTCTTGTTTATTCTACTCGTGTTCTAGAACTTTCAAAGTTATTTTTTGTCAAAGCTTCATTCATTGAAGTCGAATAATTGATCGAAGTGCATTCACTGTACTTCCTTTTTTTCAAATAATAATTCACATATCATCAGGATGAACTTGCAGTGTGAGAAGCGTTCATAACTCATCAACTTTTTTTTCAATTTCAATGGATTCAGGATGTTCTACTATATTTTGAACAACATAGTGTAAGAAATCTACTTCTTGCATGCATTAATATTAAATAATAAAAAAATACTACTATGATGAAAACAGTAGTAGTATAATATTTTTATAGTGTAATTTTATTTGCTTCCATTAATTTTACAACTCTTGGAGAGAATTGTACTCCGTGAGAAGCGTAGGTTTTTACTTTATCAAGATCTTTAATTTTGAACTCTTTTGAAAACGGATTATAAGAACCAAGTACTTCTTTATAACCATGTTTTGCTGCAGCTGTGTGCTCAGTTAACACTATTCTGAAAAAAGGCATATTTTTTTTACCAGCTCTTGAAAGTCGTATTTTTAACATAAGGGAAGAAATTAATTAAATCATATTTGTATATGGTGCCCAGACCGGGGATTGAACCCGGACTCCCGAGGGAACAGGATTTTAAGTCCTGCGTGTCTACCAATTCCACCATCTGGGCATTTGGAGAAAAGGAACTTTTTAGAAAAAAGTTTTAAACAATTCCTTTTTTCTTGAGAGTCTTGAGACCTTTTGCAGATACTCGTATTCTGTATACAAGACCTGTAACTGGATCTGTTATATTTTTGTAGAAAAGATTTGGATAAAATTTTCTTTTTGTAGCTCTGAGAGAGTGACTTCGTCTATTTCAAACGGCTGTCTTTTTCCCAGTAATTTCACATACTCTAGACATAATACTTTTAATAACTGAATAATAAATTTAGGCTTTGATTTCAACTCCTACCCCAGAAGGTATAGAGATACCTTGAAGAAGTTCTAATGTTTTTGCAGTAGGTTCTTTGATTTCAACAAGTCTTTTATGTCTTCTGATTTCAAATTGTTCTCTTGCGTCTTTATTAACAAACGTAGATCTATTCACGGTAATTTTTTCAATTTTAGTTGGAAGTGGTATTGGTCAAACAACAACAGCTCCTGAATCTCGAGCGATTCAAACGATTTTTGCAACTGCATCATCAAGAAGTCTGTGATCAAATGCCTTGATACTGATTCTCATTTTTTGTGTGTCTTTTTTGGCAGCCATGTCTGTGCGTAAAAAAATAATTATAACTTTTAAGATATCTCCTAACTGACTTCTTCTAATATCTATTAGAAGAAGCTAAGTTAGTCTATATGAAACTACTTGATAATTTTAGCAACAACTCCAGAACCAACAGTTCGTCCTCCTTCTCGGATTGCGAATCTTAGTCCTTCAGTCATAGCAATAGGTACTTGAAGATCTACAGTCATTTGGATGTTATCACCAGGCATAACCATTTCAACTCCAGCAGGAAGTTCGATGTCACCAGTAACATCAGTCGTTCTGAAATAGAATTGTGGTTTATACCCTTTGAAGAAAGGAGTATGTCGACCACCTTCATCTTTTGAAAGTACATATACTTCAGCCTCAAATTGAGTATGTGGAGTAATTGATTTAGGTTTTGCTAGAACTTGACCTCTTTCAACGTCATCTCTTTCAATACCTCTAATAAGAAGACCAGCGTTATCACCAGCTTCACCTCTTTCTAATTGTTTATGAAACATTTCAACTCCAGTAACCGTAGTTGATTTTGTATCTCTGATACCAACTATTTCAATAGAATCACCAACATTGATAACTCATTGCTCAATTTTACCAGTTACTACAGTACCTCGACCTTTAATAGAGAATACATCCTCAACAGGCATAAGAAAAGGTTTTTCAAGATCTCTTTCTGGAACTGGTACAAATTTTTCAATTTCTTCAAACAATTCGATAATTGTTTTAGCACCAAATTCTTTTTCCATATCAGTAGGATTTTCAAGAGCAACAAGTCCTGAACCTCTAATAACTGGAGTATCATCTCCTGGAAAATCATACTTAGAAAGAAGGTCTCTTATTTCCATTTCAACAAGATCAGTCATTTCATCATCACCTCCCATCATATCACATTTATTGAGGAAAACTACGATGTAAGGAACTCATACTTGTCTTGAAAGTAGGATATGTTCTCTTGTTTGAGCCATAGGCCCGTCTGTTGCAGCACAGATTAGGATAGCTGCATCCATTTGAGCAGCACCTGTAATCATGTTCTTAACATAATCGGCATGTCCTGGACAATCTACGTGAGCGTAATGTCTATTAGCAGTTTCATATTCTACGTGAGAAGTATTGATAGTAATACCTCTTGCTCTTTCTTCAGGAGCATTATCAATAGAAGAAAAGTCTCTCAGACCTTCACCTCCTCCGTACTTATTATAAAGTACTGCAGAAATACCTGCTGTAGTAGTAGTTTTACCATGATCTACGTGACCAATAGTACCAATATTCATATGTGGTTTAGATCTATCAAAAGCCATATTCGAAATAATTATAATTTAAAATCAAAAACGTGTGTTCAATGTAGTAAAAATTAACAAAAAATCAATATTAACTTCTTGCTTTTTTTACTTTCTTTTCTATCAACTCTTTCGCTCTTCTGAGTTTTTTATGTGCATGTCCTGTTAATCTTGGCATAATCTATATTTTATTAGTGTTTATTCCATATTTTTTTAGTTTGAGCATGACGATTGTCATTGCATTATTTAACCACTTAGTTTCTCCTTCAAACGCAAGACGTTTTGTCAAAGCTTGGTAATGAGAAATTGCTTTTGCAACTTTTCAACCAGTTACTGGTCATTTCTTGTTTACTGAGTAGTTTAATCTTCTCGGTCTCTTGTTCGATGGCATAATATCCAAGTATAGAAAAATATAAAAAATGGTGGAGAATAGGAGAGTCGAACTCCTGACCTCTCGCGTGCAAGGCGAGCGCTCTAGCCAACTGAGCTAATTCCCCGGATGCTTTGTTTTAAAATGGCGGGATCGACGGGACTCGAACCCGCGACCTCCGCAGTGACAGTGCGGCGCTCTAAACCAACTGAGCTACGACCCCATTTTAAGCCAATTATCGACTCCTCTGAAAACAAAGCGAGGGAATTATATGAAAAATTGAGATCATTGCAAATATTTTTTATGCTTTTTTAGTACATTTAATATTTAAAGTGAAAACGGAATCGTTACATCTTTTTTGTGTTGTGTGAAAAAGTTGTTTTTTTCTAACAATGAAATGTCATCAATATTGATCTTCCCTATATAGAGGTCACCAAGGTTTCATCCGTTTTCTAAATAATCTTCAACTCAGAAAAATCAGTTTACATACACCACATCTTTCATAAACACTCCTGATTTAGATGGGTCTTTCAAACCTCTTTTTACCCGAAGCATAAGATTAAAAACTTTTGCCCAATCATTATCGTAAAACTCTGCAAGATGAGCTACAAGTTTTTTGTATGAATGCTTGAGAGCATACTGAACAAAATAATATCTTTCAAATATAGAATAGAATTTTTTGTCATATGGTGTAATAAATCTATTTTGATTATAGATTGCTATCCCTTCATCTGTTTCGAGATATCAAGCTGTTCCAGAAGCGAGTATTTTGAACTCAGACTTTCTGCCATTTATCTTTCTGAGATAATGCCCCTCAATTTCATGAGCGATAATTGATCGCATTTCTCGTTTTCATACGATAGTATCTTTTTTAAATTGAAGAATATCTCACTTCATTGAAAAGCGAGAAGTTGAAGTTGTTTCCTTCATTTTCACCTTTATGCCATAAATATTATTGAATTTTTTCATATAATCACGTATTTCATCGTATTCCAAAAACTCTTCCTCTTCGCGTATATCATCTCTGTTTGAAATACGTTGTTTTGCTTTTTCAAAATTTTCTTGATCAATACTTCCATATAGCTTTTCACTATAGAGATTCATATCTGCAACATTTTGATCTTTAAATGCTTTTAAAAAGGATATTTTATTGTTTATTTCTTTCGCTTTTTTGATGTAGATTTGAGCCAGTGGAATGTCTGGAATCTCAGTAGATTTTACTTCTTTTCTTAGTGCTTCTAAATCGAGAGGAATTTCTCTATATTCAAAGCTTGGTACATAATTACCATTTTTTTCAATAAAAATCTGTTTTTGTTCTTCCAAATTTGTTGGTGTTACATATTTCAGAATCAAAAGCTTCTTATCTATGTTTACAAGTTTCTTATCAAGCGCAAGAAGCTGTGATTGATGTATTGATGTAATTGCTGTATTAGACACACTCAGATTTCGAGCACTTTGAAGAAATGGAGTTTCTCACTTCTTATATTTAAATGGATCCACTAAAAATCATTTCAGGCTTGTTTTTCATAAAACCATTTTCTCTCCATCAAGTGATGTTATCTGAAATCTCAAAATTTGAGGGAGACCGAGTATTTCACATTCAAGTCTTAATTTTTGTTTTTCTCACAGTGATATCTTGAGTATATCCTCTACAAAGACTCTATCGATTTTATTTTCAGCAAGTCATACATTTATATCTGCTATATAATTATAGGTTTTTTCATTATGACTTATTTTTACGTATTCACGTGAACCCACTACTTTTTTACCAGATAGCTCTGTAATTCTATCTTCTATATCTCAAGAAAATAAATCTCGACCCAATCGAACTCATTTTTCAACCGAACTTATATCTACTCCTTCCACTTTATCAAGTCGTGTACGAAGTGGTGCAAGATTGACGTTTTGTATCTCTAAACCAGGTCGAATATTTATCTCAAGTAAAAGTGGTCCAGAATCCTCATCTAATACTACATCACAGCCTAAAAATTTAATCCCTGTTACCTTTTGAACTTGTATTGCCAGAGAGAGCACTTTGTCCCATTCAGGAACTACAATACCTCTGACATCTCAAATACCAGGAATAGTTTTCACTGTTTTCCCTTTTGAAGATATATAAGTCAATTTTCATGTTCAGATATCGATTCCAACCGCACACGCTCCACCATGTATATTCGCTTTTCCTCCCGATTCTTTCGTAGGAATACGCATCATTGCCATCACAGGAACCATATTATATGCGATAACCCTAATATCAGGAAGTCCATAAGTACCTAAAAGCTCAATTTCTTTCATAAGAATAATCTTTTTTTCAATGAGCACGGTGTCTCGACCTCAAGAGAGAGAAAAAAATCAATCTAAAACGTAGATAAAATGCTCAGCCATTTCCTTTGGACTAAAAGTCTCTCACGTATTGGTTACAAACTGACCTAAGGCATTTTGACTCTCTACTATAAGGATTCATTTTCATCCATATCCATTGTTTGGCTTTACTACAAAAGGGGTGTCGTATTGTTTTATGAGATCCGCATCAACCTCTTTATGCTTCTTAATAATCGCAATTGTTTCTGGAACAGCTACTTTATGGGTTGAAAGAAACCTCTTCGTTCCAAGTTTTGAATCAGCAATTTTTTTAGCATCCAAAAAAGAAGCCCCCTTTATATATTGGAGATTTCTCGCATTTTGACCAAGAAGTCCATGAGTTTTGAAAAACATAGTGAGCTATTTTTATTTTTTTAAATATCTTCGAGAAGAAATAAATCCACTGAGACCTCATACACTTAAGAAAACTATAGCTTCAATAAGTAAGACGAGTGCAAGATTCCCAGTATATACTCCACTGAAATTTGCAACTTGGAATAAATATTGAAGATTTTGAATGAGAAGCAAGAACAAAATAGTTGAAATAGTAAAGGCTATGGCAACATAGAGCATCCCCTGAATTGTAAAAGGTCAATATATAAAGACCTTACTTCCTCAAACCAGCCTCGTGATATATATCTCATCTCTATAATAATAGATAAAATTCCCAATAATTGAATACACAATAATGGCAATAGATATAATAAATGTGAGAATAATTATATAAAGTCAGAGCTGTAATATACTCAAAATACTGATGACATTTTCAATTCTCTCAAATTGTCTTGTATAGGTCGAGAAAAATGCTCCCTCATTTTCACTTGATTCATTTTCTGTGAGAAGGAAGAGTTTATTTTCAATAATTGTATTGAGAGCATCATAGGAAGAGAGAGGAATATTTTGCAGTGAAATAGTCTCAGGAAGAGGATTTTGTCGCTCTAAAATATTTACTAGTTCGGGATCTGTTTTTCTCAGGTCTTCTAAAACTTCGTCTTTCGTTTTATACTGTACTGCAATAGCAGGTATTTGACGTTTAATATCATTTTGCAAGTCTATCACCTCTACAGAGTTTTTATCATAGGCGTCATCCAAATAGAGTGAAATAGTGAGTTTTTGATTAATACTGTCTATGATTCTAAAACTGACATCATGCAATACAATCAGTATGTTTATAAAAAACATAAGAAGTGTTAGAATCAAAACAGATGAGGCGCTTAAAAAAGTATTTCTCAGGATATTTTTTGTAGCGTATTTAAACAGTCGTGGAAACATGTAAAATTGTTTTTAAATATATAAGTATAGTGTAATTGTTTTGATTATTTTTGCAAACGTAGAAAAATTAGAAATATCAGCTTAAAAATCTAAATTGGTCAAGGGATATATCTTGCGAGGGTATGGCACAATATGATAGAGTATAAAAGATTTTAAAAATAAATACCACACAATGGCTGGATATAACACAATAGAAACAGCTCGAGAACTCACTTTTGGTGATGTTACTCAAGAAAATGCTCAAAAGTTCATTGACCATATTAATAATCATTTTCCAAATGGATGGGAAAAAAACGACACAGTTCGAGTCATTGTACTAGATTATCAAATAAAGCTTGAAAACTGTAACCAATCATGGGCTTCAGATTTTATTGGGCAACTCGATGCATCTAAAGATGCGAGAGGTGTTTTAGCAACTTCTATTCGACCACATTCAAGACCTTCTAATTTAGTAAATGATAGTTTGAAAAAAGGATTATTAGATACTAATACTACTCCCAATTTCAATTATTCTTGAGAAGTCATAGAGAGACAAACTGACTTAGAATATAGAGGAATGTTTGAATATGCTCAAGATACAGGTTTAGCAATTGCTTGAGACAGAGATTTGTTTATTTTTCAGCTGTATATTAATCAACTTAATAATGGAATAACTATCTGAATTGATGGTCAATTATGAAGTGAAACTATGGAGGCTATGCAAAAAGATGTGTTTGCAACTCAATACTTCTTGCAAAGAATGCAAGCAAAAGGAAAAGATGGGGAAATAATTAAAGTTGATTGAGATTTTGGTGAAAATACAAGGTTTGCGATTATGGAGGAGTTTGGAAGTTGAGTATCAACAATGGAAATAAATACTGAAGAAATCACTATTACTCCATATGTAACTTCTACTTTTAATAGTCTCAATGTATCTCCAGAACAAGCTCAAGAACTAGCAAAAGAAATAATAGGAACTCCCCTTAATGAGATAAAAATTAAGAAATATCAAGGATTTCATAATATATGAGCTGATGGCTTAATTTGACCTGAAACATATTTAGAATTACGAGCTTCTAAAGTTCTACCAGTATTAAGAGCTGATTTAGATAGAAATCTGGATAAGCCTGAAGTCCAAAAGGAAGTTATTTTTTTACTTGAAAATGCAAACTTAGCGTGAAGAGATATGATAACTGTTCAATTTCTAACTCAAAGCTTTTTGGAAGCTAAAAAAGATGACCCTAATTTTGAAGCAAAATATTGAAAGCTTGCTCTTGCGTTACAGGTTAATCAAGATAAATATGCTGAAAGTGATGAATGAAAGACTGAGTTAAAGTTAGCCAAAGATAATAGCGACACCATTTATAAAATGGTCAAAGAAGGTAGATGGGAAGATATCATTAAAGACCCTACTCTCCTTATGATTGGTTGAATACTATTTTTATTTGGTGTAGTCTGATGAGATACTAAATATACAAACAGTTTTATTAAAAGACTGTGATGGATTGTATGAGCATGATTATTTGGAAAAGCAGCTTGGAATAAACTTTGAATTCCTGAAATGATTGATGATACAGCGTGATATATATCGTCTCCTGAAGTACAAGAAAAGTTCAATACTGCTAAAACAAAAACTTTGAGTACCCTTGAATCAATTCCAGGTTTTATAAGCTGATTAGAAATTCCAGATTTTGACTGAGGAAAAGTCTGAGAAAAATACGACGAAATACTTGAAAAATTTAAAACACGTCAGAATACCTTAGTTGACGATAAAGGAGAGAAGCTCATAACAGATGAGTCATTTGTTGCCCTTCACACAACACTGTTTAATGATGAAAAATTTCTTAATACTTCAAAGCAAGATGTCGCAAAAATTACTAATCGTGTAGAATTATTAAATTTTCTAAGTCCTTCAAATCAAGATAAATTTAATGAAGAATTTAAAGACTCAGAAATTCAAGCATTCATACAAAATTTCATTGTTGATGAAATGTGAGACTCTAATGAATTTGTCTATCAAATATTTTTAAGTTCACAAATTATAGATGCTGCAAATGATGCTGTAGCTGTAAATCTTACTAATTTCAATATTTCAAACCAAGAACAAAATACTATAGTTCAACAATGATTTGCTAATATCTTAAATATTTCAACTTCAAGCGAAGCTTTAAAAGATGCTACTAAAAAACTAGCAAGAGACACCCAAAAATGAGATGTCTCTGCATTTAGCGTAGACAGTTTTCCTAGCATTACAGATGAAGCTGAAAAAGATAAAATTACAAAACTTAGTAACACTATTAAACATATCTTTGCAACTCAAGACAGTATCAAACAAAGTATTACTCAAGTTAATGAAGTACAATTAGCCCCAAATGGTTTAGTAGAAACTAGAGAAACTTTAGATGACAAACTAATAATCATAGATGAAATTAAAAAAGAATCAGACAATTTAAAAGTGAGGTTGTGAGATGAGGAAGAAAATATAGACACAAATACTTTTGATTGGGAAAGTTTAGAAACTGCATATAAAAACAAAAGAATTGAAATATTTCAAATGGCTCAATCAGAATGAATTGTAGAACTACAAGAAAATAACCTTAACGTTCAAGAAGTACTTTGAGAAACTGAATTAGAAAGTATCTTAGAAAATTCAGAAAACGAAATTAATATAATTGACCAAAAATTTAAGACGGTTCTTTGAGACTCTACGACACTTGAGCAATTTAAAACTTTTACAGATAATTATCCAACAGATTTTAATCGTTTAGAAGAAATTAAAGCTGAATTACTAAATAAATGATTAGAGGAAGATCACGAAATTATTATAAAAATTGTTTCACTTTTAGATCAATGAAGTGAATTCAATAAAAAATACGATACTTTAAAACGAAATCTCAATACGAAAATTAACACTATTAAAGATAATGTTCCAGATATAGATAAAATCAAGATAAATGCTTCAAATTACTCTGTAATAAGGATAGAGTTAGAGAAGTTAATGGAAGAAGCGCAAGAAATACAAAAAGAACTTACACCTTGATATACTTTTGACGCTCAAATGTTATATAAAAAATACATACTGTGAGAATATGTTGCACCAACTTCAGATAATTTAATAGATATTTTAGATAGAGAAATAGATAGAAGTAGTGTAAAACTAGAAAATATTACTGACTTACATGCAGAAATAACTGCTCAAGGTATTAATTTGGAAACAAAATATGAATTAAATCTTAATTTAGACTCTCTAGATGTTACGGACTTGGCAACTATGACAAGGAAAGTTGAAAATTTAAAACAACAAAAAAGTATCATTGAATGATTTGCAAATCCAGAAATAAGGGATAGAAAAATTCAAGAAATTGCTAGAGCATATCAACTTATTCAAACTAAGTATGTTAATTCTATTAATGAAGCCTCAACAGAAGAAAAATTAAATAATCTTTTGAATGGATATACAACTATTATTGAAGATGAAGTATCAGCAGTAAGATGGCAATGATTTTCTGAAACTATTAAATCTATGTTTTCTGAAGATCCGGTAAAGTCAGCATACGAAGAAAAAATATCAGAAATTTTAAATAAAGAAATAAATACTGCACCTTTTGAAAAAAATAGTAGTAATCCGAATGCACAAATCATTTACTGAATGGTTGAGAGCTATTTTGAATCTGAAGAATTTAAAAATAACGAACTCATAAAAAGTAAATGGGGAATTATACAAAAAGCTGACATGAATATTAAACAATTAGTTGAAAATTTGTGAAAGTATGTACAAGAAGATTCTCCACTCTATTTACAAGACGAAACTAATAGAGCTATTATTTCAACTCTTATAGAAAAAATTAAAGAACAAATTAACGAATTAATATAATAAATTATGGCAGTTGAAACAATTAATAATCCTGAAAATATTTCAACAGATATTTCTTGAACTGAGACTCTTGATTCAATAATTCAAGAATTCGAGGATTCATGAGATTTTATCTTGTTAGAATATGCAGAGATTTTGAAAGATATCAAAGACAATGACAATATATCTGATGAAAATATAAATCAATTATCAGATATTCTCACAAAATTAAAAAAACTGGCTGAAAATGTTTCTAGTGAAGATATATCAAGCGAAAATGTTTTTACTATTAATAGCTACATTGTTGAATTAAGAGAGAAATCAAAGGAATATTATACTTCTGTTCAAGAAGTTCAGACGACATCGACCCAATGAGAACAAGAATTAAAAGAAAATTATTGAAAAGAAACTCTTGATGCAATAATTCAAGAGTTTGAGAATTCAGAAGATTTTATAAAGTTAGAATATGCTCAAAGACTTAAAATTGTTCAATCAAATTTGAGTAATCCAGAACTAAATGATGTGGCTCAAATTCTCAAATGAATTCACGATGCAGAGAACACAGAAGAAATAACAGCTTTTATGAAAGAGTTAGAACTTGCTCTGTATTGAGATCTAAAATCTGATGGAGAAGATGTATGATTTATTCAATCTAGTATAGAGTATGTTTGATGACTTTTATTTTCAAGTGAAAGTTTAAGTAAAATTGAGGCCATCGAAATTGATGGAGCAGTAGAAAATAAGGAAGATTTTATAGGAAGACTAAATAATCTAAAAGCAACATTAGAAACTCTCCCAGAATTTCAAAGTCTTACTGAAGCAGAACAAAATACAATAATGCAATGACTTCAAAAAATCTCTGAGCAAATTAAAGATTCAGAACGATTCCAAAATAAATATTTAGATGAAACTATTGATTCATTTGCAAAACAAGTAGAAAATGCGAATGATACTGGAACTGTTGAGATACAAATTGGAGATTGATCAATAGATTTTATAAATAAACAAGATGCTTTTGATTTTCTTCTTGAACTGAAGTCTCACGCTGAAGATGAGTTTGAAAATGCTTGGCCAAATCTACTTGAGAGTGCCTGAGATGCTATTTGGTATCTGTTTTCAAGTGGATTTTGAACAACTACAGTATTAAATGCTTCTCTAGATGCTGCAGATTTTGCAAATCATAATCCATTATTTGATATTGAAACCGAGCCTGAGGATTGAATATTTTCTTGAGAATCAATTTTTAACAACACCTATTGATTCATTACCTATTTCCTAGCAATAGCAGCAACTGTAAACTATGCTGAAACTATTTATAGAAGAGTTTTATTAGATACATTAGCAAGAAGAGGAGTAAATGAAGCCAGAATTAAAAATTTTTCATTGCTTCCGTTTGCGTGAGATACTATGGAATTGACAGAATGAAATCAAAGTGTAAGAAGAAGAATTTTAAGAATTCCTGATTATAATATTGATGATGTTTATTTGGCTGATTCTAATGATGCGGAATTAAGAAATGAGTATATACAAAGAGTAAGAGCTATACAAAAACTAGAAGAAACTTTAAAAACTATTGAACCAAGTAAAAGACCAGCTTTTGAAGAAGAGTTATGAAAGGTTAAATCATATCTCAATATAAATACCAAAACTTTTTGGTTAAAGGCTTGGTCTCTCGATAAAAATCATTATTTTCCAAGAAGATGAATCAATGCATTAGTAGGTTGACCTAATATTTTTTGAAGACATTTGCGAGATAATGCCACTCAACATTTTAATCTAGACAAAAGTTGAAGAGAAGAGCTCAAAAAATGATTAGAATTTTTATTTGATTGAGATTTTTCTATAGAAGTTGATGAAAAAACAAAAGCACTTAAGATTGTTTGAAATCCTAAATTTTCTTCAGAAATTGATAATCTAAAGAGTTATATTACCTCAAGAACAGACCTATCAGAAGATGAAAAAGCTAGTAGAATAAAGAAAGTTGATAATCTTGTTGAAAGAGTAAGAAATAATCCAATCTGATGACAAATTGTAAAGTTAGAATTGTATAATATTATTGAAAGAGGTTATCTATCTACAGAAGATGTTCAATCAAAAATAGATAAAAAATTAGGAGAGTTATATCCTCATTTATCTAAAAAACCTGAAAGAAGAAGCTGGGCAGAATGGAGAGCAGAACGTTGGAGATCTATTTCTGAGATTTGGTGAAAAAATGCACCACCTGCTCTGACAAAAAAAACATCAATGCTCTATAGTTTTTCACAAATTGTTTCAAACAATAACTGGGAAGGAAATGAAAAAGATTTGCAAACAATTTTTGATAAAGTCGATAACTGAAATTTGGAGTTACAAGAAGTGTACGTTTGAAGAAAAAAAGCATTAGTATGAGATTTTTTTACTTGATTTTTCAGTAGGTATTGAATTTCAACACCAGAACTAAATCAATTAAAAAGATTTTCACCTGAAATCACTCAAAAAGATTTTGAAGATATGATTAAAAGATCTGAAACAATTTGAAAAAATAATCCAAAAATTTTAAGAATCATCTCACAATGAATTGAAGTAAATTGAAAGATGTATAATCCAATCCAAGCGATTAGAAACTATATATCATATACTATTTCAGATATAGAAGAAGAAAAAATATGAGAAAAACTTCGAAAGTATTTAAAAGACATTGAAGATAAAAAAATTATACCTAGTGAAAATGAATTTTTTAGAGAGGTGGAAAAAATAAAAAAATGATTTATTCCAACTCATCAAGCAATAACAGAATTACAAAAGATACAAGACAAAGATTGAATGAGTGATGCTATTAAAAAATATGCATTAGAACTTCAAGAACATGCAAGAAAATGAAAACTTAATATTACACAATGAGATTTAAAATTAATTGAATCTTGAAATTTATCAGTTTGACAAGTAGAAATAAATGAATTTTCTGATACGGATAAGAGAACATTTGTTACTTCTCTGGAACAGTTAGAGAATTATCATGAATATGACTACAAAGAAAGGCTAACGTGATTAAGTTATGATATAGAATATAATCTAAATAAATTTCAGGAAGCAATTTTAAAAACGTATAAAAGTGATTTAGATAGATTTAAAGTTATCTATTCTATTCAAGATAAAGATTTTGATTTAGAAGCAAAATTAAAAGATTTCGCAAAAGAATTAAAAAACCGATACACTTCATGACAAGCAAAACAAGTTTTAGAAAGAATTTTCAATGGAGAAGACTTTTCTAGTATAAAATCTGATTTACAAAAAATTACAAGTGATGCTAGTATATCCCCAGATGAAGAGTTTAAAATAGACTCAATGGATAGACTCAATAAAGAATATTCTAGGATAGCCAATGTATCTAGCTCAGACTATGATGAATTAAAAGCAAGACAAACTTTAGAATTTATAAGAAATTCTGAAATTGATATAACTATTCTTCCTGATCAAATTAAAACAGATTTAAAAAATCTAGATTGATTATCTGAAACTGCTACAAATATATCAAGACAACAAGGCGAAATAAGATCTATTATTGAAGAAGTAAAAACTGCTCAAGATTCATCAGAAGTTTGAAGTTTAAAAAATAGATTAGATGCATTTATAAAAGACGAAAAAATTACAAGAACTTCAGTTGAGTTTGAAGACCTTATACAGGAATTTGTTGATGAAAGAAATAATACTCTCTCTGTTATAAGAACAACAGTAGATGAAACTAAAAGTAATCCTATTGATAGAACAAGCGTAATAGAATCAAAAGATAGTGTACCATCAGCTTGAGATTTTATCAAATATCTTAATGATATATATCCAAGTGTATTAATGAGTCAAAATGATGATGCAATACAAAAAGTTGAAGAAATATATTCTGCTGCTTTTGATTCAAAATTTAGAGAAGATATATGAAATATTCGAGATTTTGAAACGTATTGCAAGGCTCAATTGTTACAAGTATCAGTATTCCCTGAAAAACTTCCTAATTTTAATAGTTCCAAATATACTGCTGTAATTGACCAAATTCCTGCTGAAGAAAGATTTGCGAGATTTAAAAGTATGAAATATTCTGATCTTGTCCTTGCAGTTAGAACAGCAGAACCATCTGTGAAAACAGCAATCTTAGATGCAATTGATAAATTTTGAAGATAAATGAGTAAATTTGAAACTATTGGCTATGAAAATACTTGAGAAGAAATTCTTGAGTCTTTTTGATATACAATTCTTGAAAATGATATTATCGAAGAAGGACTAACATTAGATTATACTAGCAATTTATTTAGTGAATTTTATTTGATAACTGACTCAAATAGGTTTCTATTCCAGAATTTTTTATTACAATCTTTTGAAGAAAATAACAAATCAAAAGATCATATTATTGCCTTAGAACAACATACAAATACATGAAAGATTTACTTTCTTGATTGATCGAATCTAACATTTCAATTATCAGATTATAAAAATTTTTTAATTAACAATTTACTCGAATGAGAAACTGTTTTACAGGTAGAAAAGAAAGTTAATGATTTACAAGATGCTATCGAGTCAATTTATGATGATAATGACTCAATAATATTTGATGGTGAAATTGATGAAAATGACAGAGTTAATGATTGAGAATATGAGTGAAAAACGCTCTTAGAATTACATGCATTATTAAAACCAGAATCTCAAAAGCTTAATAATGTGTATAATATTTTAGGAGAAACTAAGAAGAAAACAGACTTTTTGAGAAAAGAAATAGAGCTCTTGTGATGAATATGAGATAAGTATGAATGAGGAGCAAGAATTTTTTCTCTCAAAGAATGAGATATTCAATTAAAAGTAGAAGAACTTATAGCTTGATTGAGTACGGAAGAAATTTTTTTAGAAATACGACAATTTAATGAAAAGATAAATTGAAATTGGAGAAAGTCAGATATGGTAAGACAAATAAATGCAAAAGTAATGTCAGTATTATACCAACAAACTTTTGATAGATTAAAAAAAGAAAATAGATCGAATTGAGATTTCATTCAATTTGTAGAAATAATTACATGAAGACTTAAAGTAGAAAAAAAATATACCTCACAAAAAGATTGATACACAACTGATTTATCTGAGAATATATCTTTTGATAACTCAATGGCAAGTTATGATGTAGCAAGTAAAGCTCTCTTATATATTATGTATAAAAAAGAGTGAGTATTTGAAAAAATTTTACAAGAAAATAAAGAAATTGAAATTTGAGATCCAGAAATAGAGGATAAAGTTCCTCTAAATATTGTAAGAGAAGCAATTAAACAAATTGATACAGTTAATTCTACTATAGAAAATCTATGAGAAAGAACTCTTGTTACATCTTGATTTTGAGAACTGCTATCATTATGAGAATCAATGAGTTATAATGATTTAAATTTTGATCAAAAAATTGCTTTATGAGCTATATATAGAATAGGAAATGATATAAAAGATGCTGGGTGAAATATAGATATTGAGTCACTACAGAATAATATTTTAAAAACAGCTCAAGAAGCATTTAAAGCACTTGAAAACGATATCAATGATGAATTTGATGGAAAGACATTAAACTTATATTTAGCTCATCCAAATTTCTTTTGAAATAATTCTTCTGATTTTCATCTCACTTGAGAAATGGCACAAATATTTGATTTATATCAAGATATTCATTGAAATAGTGGATTTTTTGATTTGCACGATGCAAATAAAGATTGGTTTCAAGAGCCTGGAAACGTTATTACGCTTTGAGTATGAGTTATTGCGTGAGTTATAATTCTAGCTTGAGCAAGTGCTCCATGAATAGTAGCAATGGCAATACTTGGTGCAAAAATATGACTTATAACTTGAGTAACAAGTTTAGTAAGTTCTAGACAGTGATACGACACATACTCAGAAGCTGCTTTGGATTCATCATTACAATTATTATATGAAATAATTTCATCGGCTGCATTTATGTGATTATTTGGATGATTTTTAAAAAAAGCTTGAGCATTAACTCCCGAATGAACTTTGAAATTTGAATGGGATATATTTTTCTCAAAAGAAGCCTGGAGTTGACCTGGAATGGCAGATAAAATTTTTATATTTTTAGAAATTTTCACATGAATGTTATGAAATAAAGAAATTATAGATTTTATCCAATCAAAATTTAAAACAAACCATTTTGATTCTGAAAGCACTGATTATCAAACCATTGCAGAAAATACTTTATAAACTGTAATTTATTTGACAATACAAATATTAATGTTAATATAATTTAAATTTACTTTTTATATAACGTTTTATGGAAACAAAACATGTACTAGGTTGAGCTGCTGTACTATGAGCTTGAGCATATGCTATAAGGAACTGAGTTCCTGAAATAGTAGCTCAATGAGCAGCTCTCTGAGCATGAGCCGTTTCAGCAGTAGCAAATGTAACGAATGAAGCAGTTACTTGATTACTCACTTCTACTTGATTGTCAGCATGAATTTCATGAACAGTACTTCCAACTGTAGCTACTACTGCAGCTTGATATTATTTAGGTAGTAAAGTTGCAGAATGGACAAAACAAGAATGAAAAATTTGAACTGCATTAAAACTAGCATGAAGTGCTGCTTGATTATGAGCGTGACTTGCAAGTCAATCTGTTGCAATGCCTTATATACTTGCAGCAGCAGGACTTATAGCTGTAAAAGATATCCCACTTTGGGCATTATGAAAAGCTGGTCAATGAGTATCAGCAGCGGCTTGAGCAGCAACTTGATTTGCTTGGGGATGAGTAAAATGAGCTTTCAAAGGAGGATATAACAATACGAAAGATAAATGGGTCAGTCCTTGAATTAAACCAAATGTTTGATTCTAATATAATTATTAAGTAAACCACACTAAATTGTGTGGTTTTTTGATGTAAAAAGAAATATATGATAGTATTATATAAATATTTTTAAAAATACGCATATGGCAATTGAAACAAATGAAACAACAGACATAATTTCTCTTACTCCAGCTCAAGAATTAGCTGAACTCACTGGAATTCCAGAGGCTCAAATTACCCCAGAACAAATAGAAAAATATGAGCTTGCTAAATCTATTGATGCAAATTTAGATCTTGTCACCTTAAAAGCTGAAATAGATATAACTAAAAAAATCATAGCACTCAATACTCTTTTAGAACAATCAGAAAATCAAAATCCAGAAGTAATTGACAAGACTGAAGGAATTTTGGCATGATTGAATTTTTCAGAATTATCATTAGATGAATTAAAAGTGAGAGTTTGAGAATGAATAGATTGAGCTTCAGAAGCATTAGAAGCAAAAAAACTTGAGGCTATTAATGCAGCTGAAAGTAAATTCAAATCAGAAATGCAAGATTCTTTTATTGGAAAACTTATTCCTGAAAAATTCCTAGACTGGGTTATACAAACTTGAAAAGACAAAGTAGAATGAAAAGCAGATGCGATTCAATGATGGATTGTGTGACTTCTAATTGGATTCATCCCTGGAGCTCAATTTCTTATGGATAAATATGAAGAAATAAAATCAGGAGATACTTGAGATATTGGAGAAACTACAAACACATCAAATGATGATATTCCAGCACAATCAACTTCTATTCCTCAACAAGAGGAATGAAACGTTTTACCAGAGATTTCAACATGAGATATAGAAAAAAATGTTTCAATTGAACTAAAGGACGATACAAGATTATTATGATACAATCTAATGTCTCAAGTTTCATGACTTCCAATTACTGAGAAAAGCTCAAACATCTTAGGAAAGATTAATGAAAGAACTAATCCTGTCAGCTTAATTTCTATGAGATGATATTTATCTTCGTGAGCAAACCTTAAGTCAACCTTATGATTAGAAGAAACAACGTTTACGGAAGAAGAAATTCTTTGAGTGGTTATAGCTATAACTTGACCAGTAAACGAAGAATTCTTTGAGACTCAGATTAATGCAATTGATTTACAGTTAATGATTTGAAAAAATCCAGATTTTAATGAAGATGCACTACTATTTTTTACAAAAGAAGAACTAAAAGAAATAGAATCAACAAATTATAATTATTTAGAACTCAGAATTTGAATACTTGCAAGATTATCAGTTTTTAGCTTGAAAAATGAACTCCTAATTCTACAAGCTCTCCCATGAGAATATGCGTGAAAACTTAAGAATTTTTTCTGAAATATTTTAGAGGATGAAAATATCTCAGCCTTATTTGATGGTGACGAAGTATATCCTAAAGGAGTAAGTTTAGCGTTTAAAGATATTCTCACTGGAGATGGAACTGAGAGTTTAGATTCTATAATTGAAAGATGACAAAATAAATTAAATGCTGAAGGCGCTTCATTATCTCAAACAGACATTGAAATTATTACAAAGATTTATAATTATAAAGAAATTATCATATCACAGATTGATGAATATTGACTAGGAGTTAATTGATTTAACGATTATATTTCTGAAAAACTTAGTTGGGGAAATATCATTGCTCTCTATTGAATCATGCAATCTAAAGATTTAAGTAATGCTACATGATTTGAAAAAGTATTCGTTTACACTTGGGTGTATTGAATACTTGATTGAAATATTAAATGACTATATGAGTCTGCTGCCGCAGAAAAATTATTAAGCAGTACTACAGAAGAAGATTCAAAAGTTTTTCAAGTACTCTTCATGAGAATATTAGAAGTTGATAGAAACATTTTCTTAGAATGAATAGATACTGCAAAATGAAATATAGACTGAGTTGTTTGAAGTATAACTTGATTCAATGAAATAGATGATTCATGGTTAAGATATATAGCCATAAATGCTGTTGAATGAGGGTGACTTGCATTATTGATTAAATTATCTACCAATGTTCCTGTTCTCAGAGCAGTTTTAATAGCAACATCGTGAATTGTAGCAACATCAATAATTTTAATAATTAAAGAAAAGCTCTACCAAGATCAACAGTGAAAAGTTTGAAATTATTATATGGAATTCTTAAATAAAGTTGCACCTAATTTATGAATTAGTAACTGAGATGAGTTAATAGCAAAAATAGAGTCGTGAGAGCTCACTACATGAGAATTATATAAAAAGTCTTTCTTGGATCTCCCAAGTGATGTAATTGGAAATTTATTTCCTGAAAGCTAATCCTTGCCCCACCCAAAAATATATGCTACACTATTAGCATATATTTTTTATTTATACACTATGTCTTTTGAATCACCAGAACAAGTAGACTTATCTAAACAAGATGACATCACAAAACTGAAGGCTAGTCTTACAGAAGCTGAACAAAAGTCATTAGATGCTTTTTTAGTTACTGAGAGAGAGTGAATCCTCGTAATGACACGTGATGAACTCCAAGAACTTAAAAACATACTTGCGTGAGAAGGTTTAAATTCTCTTTCACAAAATATTCAATCTGGAACCATTGAGGGAGATTTAGATATATTTATGCAAAATCAAATTAAGGAGTGAGTATCTAGTTCTGATATACTCTGAGAAACTGAAATACTCAGTTCAGAAGAACTTGATACAATTGACATACAATCACAAAATATATTATTTGGAAATGAGTGAGTATTTTCTGGAATAGACATATCATCAAAATCCAAAGATAATCTTAGTACTGCACTCACTCTCAGTATTATAGATCAGCTCACATCAAAGGACACTATTACGAAAGAAGATATCCAAGCTATACTTGATTGAGAGAGTATTATTTCTGAACAAATCCAGTCAAATTTGGACTCTCTCAAAGTTCAAACCTCAGAAATGACGATAGCTTGAGGGTGAGATATGAACTATATATTTAGTCAAACAAGTACATGAGCAACTTTTTTTAATGAACTCTTTACTGGAGCTATAGCAGAAGCAGATATTATAGCAAGAATAGAAGAACAAAATATTGATGAAAATAGTGAACTCCCAATTGATATACAAAATGATTTGTCGGAAATAGCAAAGAATACCTGAGAAAATATAGCATCTATTCAGGGAAAAATAGAGCAAGCACTCAAGGATGCTGGAGGAAATGGAGAAGGCGAAATGCCAGATATAATACCTGACAGTGAAGTAGAATTAACATGAATAGCAAAAATAATACGTGACATATTACAAGCAATTTCAGAAGGATTAGTCGGATTTTGAGAATTTTTCTGAATCGAGCAGACAGAAAAAAAAGAAGAATGAGTTACCTTAGCTGAGGAAGCTCCAGCAGAAGAAGTAGCTCCAACAAATATAGAACAATGACGTAATCTCTTTCGAACAAAGCTTTCAGAATGAAATATAAGTCCGTTTGCCATTACTCAAATGAAAGAGTTATTTCCAGAAGAATGAGAACTTACAGAAACTGCCAAAAAAATTATCAGTTCAATGGAAGAAATACCAACTTTATGAGAACAGGATACTCTAGAAGAAAAATTTAATAATCTCTTTTGAAACAGAGAAGGAAAAGAAACGAGCAAGTTTGAAGAATTTGTTGATGCCTCTGGAATAGATACTTCTAATAAAGATAATCTCACGTGAGATTATCTCAAACAAGTAATTGAAAAATATTTGGATTATAGAAAAAATTGAAAAGAAGTTCTCTACTCCGTTTGGTTTAAAAATAATGCTAGTCAAACCAGTGAAAATAACTAATCTTGAATCACAGGAAAAATCACTACAATATCTAGAATTAATTTTCTAGATATTTTTTTATGAAACTTTCCGACTTCAACTACATATTGCCACCTAAGCAAATCGCCCAAACTCCAGCAGAACCTCGAGATAGCTCAAAACTCATGATTCTGGACAGAAATAATGGACAGATACAAGACAAGATTTTTTCAGATATATCTGGCATGCTCTGAGAAAATGATGTACTAGTTGTAAATAAAACGAGAGTAATCAAAGCCAGACTCAAATGAATAATTTGAGAGTCAGAGAAAAAATGTGAAATATTTTTACATAAACAAATCAAGGATTCTACTTGGGATTGTCTTGTCTATCCAGGAAAAAAACTGAAACCTGAAACCGTGATTCATTTTTCTGGGACACAGATGACATGAAAAATACAAAGTATCAGTGAAAAATGAAGAATAGTAGAGTTTACTCAAGGTTGAAACGAATTTTTAGATACAGTAGAGTGAATTGGAGAATCTCCTCTTCCTCCCTATATAAAAGACTCTGAGTCACCAAGTGAGAGATATCAGACGGTCTACAATGATAAAGAGAAATCTGGGAGTGTAGCGGCTCCTACTGCAGGATTGCACTTCACTGCTGAACTTTTAGAGAAGCTCGAAAAAAAATGAGTAATAATAGAAAAAGTACTGCTTCATGTTGGACTTGGGACTTTTGCTAATGTCGAGATTGAAGATGTCACGAAACATCATATGCATAGCGAGTATATCGAGATAGATAAAGAAACAGCACAGAGATTAAACCAATACAAAGCCTCTTGAAAAAGAATCATTGCAGTATGAACCACTTCAGTACGTACCTTAGAAAGTATGTCAGATAGTAATTGACAGATGAAACACGGTAATATGGACACACAGATATTTATATATCCTGGGTATGAGTGGAAATTTGTAGATAGTATCATCACAAATTTTCATCTCCCTCAGTCGACACTTCTCATGCTTGTGTCGAGTTTCGCGAGTCAAGAAATCATAAAAAAAGCCTACGAACATGCCGTAGAGTCTGATTATAGATTTTTCTCATTTTGAGATGCGATGTGGATAGATTAAAAATCTAAGTCTGTCTCATCACCATTTATAATGGTTTTAACTTTTTCTTTTGTTTGCATTTTTCACACTGTTTGAAGCTTTTTTCTTTTGTCATCTTTTGTCGTTTTTCACCCTCCATATAATGAATCTCTATATCTATCGACTAAATTATTTATATATCTAGAATGAATCATTGGTTTAGGACAAAATGACATATCAAAACTCTCAGTTGAACCAGCCGTCATAATACTGAGAGTTCCAAAATCAAATATATTTGCAAAGAGTCCTTTCGTTTCTATTCAAACTTCCTGAACTTTATCAAGAGTGGTTTCTCAAACTGCTCTATTAAGAAAAGATTTCTGCTCTATACAAACAACACGATTATTGGTAAAAATAAATATATCTAACTCATAGTTAAGCCACGTAACATACATAAATAGGAGATAGAACATCCAAAATAGAGTCATGATAAGCAAGACTCCACTTCATACTCAAAGAATGAAGAAAATGCTCACACTGAAAGCAACTCATGCTCATCCATAAACACCTAATAGTACAAAAGCTATCCAGTGTCTTCTCACGACGAGATCAACTTTTTCTCAGGCTCTGAGATTGCTCATGATTACTGTCATAAGAAGGAGTTAAGAAATAGTAGGTTTTTTCATATAAAGAGGTGCAATACGTTTCATATTTTGTATAACAACATATTGTACAAAAGAATCATAGTCTCTGTTAGAATCAAGTATATAGCGAGCTTTAAATCTAGAAATATCTAGATCACCATAAATGAGAAGATTATCGAATGTTTTTGATTCAAAATCTTCGTTTTTAACAACTTCAATTATAGCTCATTTTTCATATTTCACAAACAAATCTCGCTTTGAGCTTGGGAATACTAAAGGATATAAATCTCAGTAAAGATCAAAAATAGAAATAGGTGTCAGAGTAATATGTGGATACATAAAAGAAATTGTATTAATTACGAGACTAATGGTACGTATTCAAGTAAAACTTCCAGGTCCATTAACACATAATATTTCTTGTACATCACGAAATTCTATATTTTTAGAATTTAAAAAAGTAGATATTATACTAAGAGACTTAGAGCTTTCGTTTCAGGCCATGGAGAATCTCTCACTGTGAATTAACTTTCTGTCGTTGCTATAAATAGCAATATATCAAGATGAAGAAACTCAATCAAAAAATAAAATCATAGCTTATGTGTTATAAAGTAAGATACTTGTAGGAAAAACGATGTATATATCAAGAACCAGATTGTAAAAGCTTAGATTTTTTTTATACTTTTGCAATATATTAAGAACATTATCTATGTCATTTGAGATTCTCAAACCCCATACTCAATATACACAAGCTGGATCATACTTCTCAAAACTGCTTGTTTATAAAAATACACTTGAAACACAGTGATCTTTTTTGCAAATAATTCCAAGCTTTGATATTTCAAAAAAATATGAAGTACTTGCCCAAGATTTGGGTATAAGCTACAAAGAACTTGAAAGTGCTGAAGATATCATAGCGTGTTCTCAGCGTATTTGAAGTACACTCTTTTGGATATCAATTGATGATGTAAAGAAAGAAGTTCATCAAAAATTATTCGACTCACAAATAACACTTCAAACTTGAAAATCCTACCCACAATTAAGTCTTATGGAAGGATTACAAGAGATATGATATGACTATCACGAATATGAAAAACAGTGAAGTTATCTCAGACAATGAGATATTATTAAGATTTTTCAAATTTGAGGACAAGTAACTCTTTTAAATTATTGGGGAGATGAAATTGAGAGTATTGTAGTGGATTGAAATAAGGTTGAGCAAGTATATATTTCTTCTCTAGAAAATATATTTAAAATACCAGATCAAATTTGAAAAAAAACAATTAAAAATCCTATTTTATCAGATATATTAGTACAAGATGAAATTTTCCTTGTACTTGATTGATGTGAATTTCACCCACTTTTTGAAAAACTTACTCACAAAAAATATCAATTCGCATCTATTAGTCTCCTAGCATCACTCGAACAAAAGAAAACAAAACTGTGAATTTGAGATATATCTATACAAAATGTAGAAGAATTTCAAAACTATATAGAGCAAAATCCTTGATCTATCTCCATATATTCGAGATATACAAAAATGATAGAAGAATATCTCAAAGATAATTCTCTTTCTGTTGCTGAAGTAGTAGCTATAAAACATACTGGATTCTCAAGTTTTGAAAAGATTTCAGCTCAAAAAAATAATAATAGAAGTTATATATCTGACGATATTATTCAAAAAATATTTATCAGAAAAAGACTTAAAAAGAAGCTCTCAGCAGATATAGACTTATTGCTCAAAATACAAAAATGAGATTTTGTCGTACATATTGACCATTGAATTTGAGTATTTAACGGAATTATTAAAAAAGTACTCTGAGAAATACAAAAAGAATACTTAGAAATTCAATACAAAGATCAAGATAAACTATTTGTTCCAATCACTGAGGTTCATAGACTCAGTAAATATGTCTGAAAAGAGAATCCAAGTATTACTCCTCTCAGTGGAAAAGTGTGGGAACGAAAAATGAAAAAAATACACGAAGATATACGAGAAATAGCAGAGGAACTCCTTAAAAATTTTGCTGAGCGTAAATTTCGTAGCTGAAATCAAAATATATTAAACCAAGATAAGATTGAAGCTTTTCAAAGTGAATTTCCCTATACCTATACTCCTGACCAAGCAAATGCAATTGATGACATTTTTTCTGATATGCAGAGTACTAAAAATATGGATCGACTCATCGTTGGTGATGTGTGATTTGGAAAGACTGAAATAGCATTTAATGCTGCAATTCTCGCACTCCAAAATCGCAAACAGGTAGTTCTTATTTCTCCCC
The DNA here is from genome assembly GCA_010119145.1 of Candidatus Gracilibacteria bacterium. Taxonomy (NCBI): domain Bacteria; phylum Candidatus Altimarinota; species Candidatus Altimarinota bacterium. The sequence goes on along the minus strand of JAACSU010000008.1, from coordinate 160,985 downwards.
TCGTCGTTCTGGCTCATGAACATTACAACAAAGCAATAGAAAGATTTAAAAATACTCCTTATACTGTAGAAGTTCTTACTCGACTTCAGAGTCAAGCTCATGCAACTCAAGTTTTAAAATGACTTCAATCAGGAAGTATCGATATGGTAATAGGAACTCACAGGCTACTTTGAGATAAACTGAAGTGGAAAAAACTTGGGCTAATGATTGTGGATGAAGAACATAAGTTTGGGGTGGTAGATAAAGAGAAAATAAAAAATATTAAATCAGATATCGATATTCTCTCACTCTCAGCGACTCCAATACCCAGAAGTTTGAATCTTGCTCTTTCTTGAGTCAGAGATATATCACTCCTCAAAACACCACCAAAGGGGAGAAAGAGTATAGAAACATTTGTAACTCGATACAATGAAAAGATTATAAAAGATGCCTGAGAACAAGAGTTTAAAAGATGATGACAAATATTTTTTGTCCATAATAGAGTTTCTAATATTGAAGTGTATAAAAAACAACTTGAAGCTCTCTTCCCAAAAAGAAAAGTTATAATTACACATGGACAACTTCCGTGAGACGAACTGGAAGATCGAATCCTAGATTTTAAAAATAAAAAATACGATATTTTATTGTCTACTACGGTAATAGAAAATGGAATAGATTTCTCAAATGTAAATACAATATTTATCAATGAATGTCAGAGTTTTTGAATCTCTCAAATACACCAGCTTCGAGGGAGAGTATGACGATCTGATGCACAATGATACTGTTATCTCCTGTATCATAAAGATTCTATCGATGGAGAAGCTGCAAAACGTATTAAAACTATTGTCGACTATAGTTATCTCTGAGCATGATTTGAATTGGCTATGAAGGACCTTGAAATACGATGAGGATGAGATATACTGTGAGTGAAACAAAGTGGACAAGCGCAAGAGATTTGAGTGTCTTTATTCCTTAAAATGCTTGAAGAAAAGATAGAAGACATTAAAAACGAAGCCGAAAATACGATTAAAAAAGTGAAAAACTGTCAAATAGACTTAATGTTGTCTGCCTGAATACATGACAACTTCTTTCTCTCAGAAACAGATAAATTGCATTTTTACAGAGAAATAGAACAAATAGAAGACATAGATGATTTAGAGTATTTAAAACAAAGTTTTTTCCAGAATAATGAGGATTGAGTCGTAGATACACAAACTGAAAATTTATTTATTCTATTAGAGACACAAGTATTAGCGAGAGAATATTGTATCGAAAATATAAAAAGAGTATGAATTAATTATCAAATCGATTTCCAAAGCACATGAAACCTCACTGCTATGAAGAAATTTCTCAACAGAGATACTGCTGTAAAATTTCAAGTCACTGACGCAACAAGACTCAGAAGCCCAACAAAACTTTTTGAAAATGATAAAATATTTATAGAATATGTTCTGCGACTTTTGCAGTGAAAAACTCTCGAAGAGAGAAAAAAGATTCGACTCAAAAGATAGCTCAAACTATTTTACTAAACAAAATGTTATGAAAAAAATATGAATCATACTCGGGCTCTTGCTTATAGCATGACTCGCAAGTTGTAGTACAGCAGATAATGCTGATACTACGAATACTGGAGCATTGAACAATGATACTACTTTAGAAACTAACTCTTGATCAGATATGGCTGAATTGACATGAAGCGTCGTACTCGACACAAACCACGCACTTGCTGGTAAAACACTTATTTTTGAAGTTGAAATGGTATCAATTACTAAATCAGGTTCAGGAGCTACAGCAGACGTTGTAGAATCATGAGATACTGTGGATGTACACTATAAAGGAACTCTCAAAGAAGATGGTTCAATGTTTGATAGCTCATATGACAGAGGAGAAACTCTTTCATTTACAGTTTGAGAATGACAAATGATATCAGGTTTTGATTCTGGAGTGGTTGGAATGAAACAAGGAGAAAAGAAAACTCTTGAACTTGCTCCAGCAGATGCTTACGGTGAATTTGATGAAGAACGAAAACAAGTTGTTCCTAAATCAGATCTTGCAAGCTTTGTAGCAGCTGGTTACGAACTTGAAGTTGGAGAGAAACTCCCTACTCAATTTGGAGAATTTGAAATTATTGAAATACTTCCAGAAGGAGCTACAGGAGCTACTGATACAAGTGCTCAATAATATCTCACTTCACATAATACAATAAAAGCCCTTCTCATATAGAGAAGGGCTTTTATATACGTTTCAATTTAATTACTATAAAATATGGTGGTATTAATTAGAATCAAGACAACAAAAAAACCCTACTCTTTCGAGTAGGGTTTTTTGAAACATTACTTTAAAGTAATCTTATCAAGAATAATACTAGTTATTTCTAACGTATTGTCCAAGAAGAAGAGTAGTTTGAAGTTTTGTACTAGTAGATCCATTACCATTAACAGAGTAAGTTACTCCATCTTTAGCAAGTCTGTATGTAGCATTAACAGTAGTTTCAAGTCGGTAAACTTCATTGTTAGTACCGATTGAATCACCATTAGGAGTTGATACATTAGGATCATCTATAGCAACAGTATAAGTTCAAGCAGTAGCAATTGCAACAGTACCAACTTGAGTACCATTACCATTAAATACAACAAGATCTCAACCAGTACCTGTAACAGAAGATACTTCTATCTTAAGTTGTGTTAATTCAGCTTGTACAGCGTTTCCATTATCAGAAGTGTTCATTCCACCTTCTACAACAAGTCGTAGTTCAGAAGTTTGATCATTTGTACTGAAAGTAGAAACAACAGCAGGAGTAACAACAGCTCTAACTATAGAAAGTTGTCTAGAGTTAGTAACAGCAGAAGAAACATCAGAAATAGTTTTTCCTGATTGTTGACCTTCTAAGTCAGCAAGAGTTACTCTAGTAACAGTAAGATTGTTTTGTTCTTTCCCTACAAAGTCTTCACCGATTGTAGCAGTGTTTAATTGTAGAGCAAGTTCACTAGTTGTTCTAGGAATAACTAGGTTAGCAACATCAGTAAATCTGATTTCGTTTTGAGTAATTTCAGAATTTCTGTTAGTAGCAATAGCAACACCATCAAGAAGAAGTGTAGCGTTTACAACTGATTTATTTAAATCAGCAGTAGCATTAGAAATATCAAAAGTTACTTCTTGAACTTCAACAGCTTCGTTGTCAGCTCTAACATCGTATGAAACGATTACTTTAGAGTTTCCAGCAAGAGCTAATTTATCAAATTCGTTATCAGCGTTAGCTGGGTCAAATGCAAGAGTTTGAATAGTTCCAGCATTAGTAACAGCAACGTCTCTTCCAGAGTTTAATGGAAGATTAGAAACAATAACATCATCATTTTCATCATCTTCTATAGAGATAGAAGTAAGAGAAGTAAGATAGTTACTTTTATTTACAGCGTCAACTGAATCAACAAATGAAACAGTTACTACAAATTTTTGAGTAGCGTTAGCAGCAATCATAACATCTCAACCAGTAAATGATCTAAATGTTACAGCACCGTTCGTACCAATTTGAGATTCGCTATCTAGTAGGTTACCAGTAGCTTCTGAACCTTTATATAATTTAACATTAGAAACTTCTTGTCTAGAAACAGCACTAGTACCAGTACCAGTTACTTGAACAGTTAATTGATCAACTGTAATAGCAGAAACTTCTTCAGCTTCTAGTTCAAATTCAAGTACTCTAACATCAGTAGCACCTCGAACAACAGTAGTGTCAGAAAGAGGAATAGCTGAAATTTTAGCACCTGATTCAGATCCATCAATAGAATTGAAAGATAGAGTAGAAGGAGTAATATCAGTTACTCTTTCATCGTCAGCAGTTTCATTAACTCTAACATTAGCAACAACGTCTACTGACATATCAATAGAAGAAGCATCAAAGTTTCTAATATCTTTTGCAGTATCAGCTCTAATAGACCAAGTTGAAACTCCAGCAGGAATTACAGCATCGATATTGTTATCAGAGTAGAGAGCAGTAGAATCATTACCTGAAAGAACAGCTTTAGTAGGATTAGCATCTAATGTATAAGAAGAACCTGTTTCTTCATTAAATAGTTCAACATCAGTAAGAAGTTCAGTAACAGTAAGAGTACCAGTAAGAGAACCAGTTGCCGTAGCACCTAGAGCAGATAAACCACCATTATCAAGTGAAATATCAACACCAAAATCAGCTAATTCAAGAGCTTGACTAGATAGGTTAGTAACTCGGATTGAACCAAGAACTACGTTATCTTTATCTTCTCTCACTTCATCAAAATCAGCGTCGATTTCAACAAAAGTAAGTTCACCAGCTTGAATAGTGATTTCATTAAGTTCACCAAAAGTATCAACTGCAGTTATATTAGAAGTAGCACCGAAACCAAATTTAGTAGAATCAGCTCGTACGTCAAGTCTTTCATCTATTCTAAATCTAATAACATCAGCAGCTCCGTCTACAACGTCAGCTCGAACAATGAAATCTTCATTTTTATCTTCTTGGATTCTAAGTCCACCGTCGATATTGAATGTAAGGTAATCACCACTCATCATTTCTTGAGTAGCTATAACTTTACCACCCATAAGAAGTTCAAAATTCATAAGATCATCTTCTGCGTCTCCATCAGCTTCAAAAGTGATAGATTGTAGAATAATATCTTCATCAGAAGCACCTTCGATTTCAAATTCAAAGATATCAGCGTTATCTTCTCCTAAGTTAGGATTAGAAACTGAACCTCCATTTTTAATAGTAATTAAAGGAGCATCGATTGAACCTACAGTAAATTTATTACTTGTAAGGTTACCAGTAAGTTCTAAATCAGTAGAGTTAGACTTAACATCTACTAAAGTAAGAAAGAATTGGTCATTAGCTGCACGAACTACAGATGCAACATCAACAACAGCGTACATAGTAACTGTTTCACCAGCCATAACTACAAGTCCACCGTTTGAAAGGTTGATTTGAGCAGTAGTGTCGTTATCTTGATTATCTGATCGAGCGTTTGAAACTCTTCCAGCATCTGTAAAGATAGCAATTTGTTCAATAGTATCTTGATCAGAAAGTCCTGATCTTCTAATAGATACTTGATTGATAGTTACATCATCAGCTCCAGCAGTTACATCATATGCAACAACTCTAAGACCAGCAACTCCACCAGGAATAGTAGCAGCAGCAGGAGTCATAGGAGAAAGAGTAATCTCTAATTCACCGTTAACAGTAGGAGTAGTTGGAGTAGTAGGTTCAGTTGGATCAACTGGATCTACAGTAGTGTCATCTTCACATGTACCAAGAATAGCACAAAGAAGATCATCTTCTACAACAACTTCTTCATCAGCATCGATTGCGTTAGCAGCCCATACGAATAGTTGTCCTCTAGTTACTGCAGTATCATAATCAGTAAATGCTTCAGTAGCAATACCCATATTAACAGCAGAATTTACATAACCAACTCTAAAGTCAGCGTTTTCTTCTCTTTCAAGGTCTCTTCCTTGAAATACCATTTTAAGAGCTTCAATCTTAGAAAGAAGTCTATCTGGAGAGAAAGAAGGGTTAGCAGCAACTAAACCATTAGCTAGAGCTGTTTCAGCATATTTACATGCCCAGTCAGTAGCAGATAGGTCGTTGAACTTACCTTCACAATTATCAACAACAGCGATAGATGAAATATTCATCATCACCTTAACACCTTCTCTTCTTAGGAGATTATCACCAAGTCTGTATTCCGTAGGATTAGCAGATTGGTCAACAATCACACCGAGAGTTGAAAGCTTATTTGCTGCTTCAACAGAAGTGTAAGCAGCAGAAACTCCAGCAAGAGGTGAAACTATAGAAAAAACTATAGCAAGACCAGCAACAGCTGAAGTAACTTTTTTAGCAAAAGTACTCATAAATGTATACGAGTTACAAAATAAAAACAATGTTCTCACAATGAACGGTTAAAGCCTTAACCCATAGTCGATTTGCGCACAACTAAGGGGAGAAAATATTCTATATCTATAAAATACTCTCTCCCCCCTGTTCTACGGTTTTTCAATACAACTAAAGTCTCGCTCTACTATTTATGTAAAGTTTTTGAAATTTCAAGTCATGTTAAGGACCAATATTTAACGAGATATATAGTAATCTATTTTTGAGTCAATGCAACTATTACACCAGCATTTCACTTATTCTTCACACAAAAAAATTCCGAACTATAGGAATTTTTTTAGCAAGCATTTTAACACTGTTTTAACTTTGAGAAACAGTATCTGCGAGGTTCATAATAGGCTGCATGATAGCGATTGCAATAAATCAAACTACTACTGCGAGGAATACTATAATGAACGGTTCCAGCAATTTATTAAGAGTCGCTGCCATGGTGTCGACCTGTTCATCATAGAAGTCAGCAACCTTAATAATCGTGACATCTAATTTGGCTGATTGTTCCCCTACTTGAATCATTTGCACCATTATATCAGGAAATAGTTTGTCTCATTCAAGTGATTCCCACATCTTCATCCCCTTACGAACATCTTCTAAAAGTAGTAATATTCTTTGTCTATAAACTTCATTTCATACAGCTTCCGATACTATTTTAAGTGACTCAACGACAGAAACTCCAGATGACATCAGACCTGAAAATACTCTGGAAAACTTAGAAAGGGTTACTTTTTTTACTATACTTCAAAAAATAGGTACATGTAGAACAAAAGAATCCCAATTATATTTTCAACTTGGGCTTTTTTTATAAAATGTAATACTGAAATAAACAATAATACAAAAAAGTATCAACAAATACCAATATCATACAAAGAAATCCGAAAGAAATACTAATAATTGTGTTGATGGAGGAAGAGCTGATTTATCCTCAAAAATTTCAAGAAGCTTAGGAACTACCACAATCATCATAACAGCAATAACTCAAAGTACTACTAACATAATCATTGCAGGATATATAAGTGCTCCCTTTAATTTTCATGTTATAGAAGCTACTTTTTCTACTTGATCAGCCAACGAAGTCATAACCTCATTCAATTTTCAGGTTTTTTCTCCTGAACGAATAACTCAGATTTCAGCTTCACTAAAGGAAGATGGGTATACATCTAAACAATCGGAAAGATTTTTTCACTCCTGAAGTCATATTATCATTTCTCAGAGCATCTTTTTAAAAAGTGGATTTTTCTCTTGTTTCTCGAGCACTGAGATTCACTTTATAAGCGTCATACCAGCATTCAACATAGTCGACATAAGTCGATAGAAGATAATTTTATCTTTTGTATGAATTTTCTGGAAAGATGAAACAAACGCATTTAAATTATCCATGAAAGTCATAGAATCTTTTGATTTTTTGTTGTGTGAAGAAAGAGAATCTATATTAAATTCCTTATTTTCCTCTTCTCATAAAATGATAATATCTTCCATGTTCGTGTTTTATATTTAAATTTCGTTTTGTGTTTTAGATGCTTTATAGACTTCTTCAAGAGTAGTTTCTCATTGCAGAGCTTTTATTATACCATCTTGTTCCAATGAAATCATCCCATCTAGTACAGCTTGTCTATTTATATTAAATGCTGATTCTCATTTAAGAATCATATCCTTCACTCATGGAGTAATTTCAAGCATTTCATAGATTCAGACTCTTCATTTATATCAATTATTTTCACAAGCCGGACAACCAACTGCTTTAAAGAATTTTGGTGATTTGAGCGTTTCTTCAGATACTCTGGCCTGTAACTCATCTTTAGGAGTAATAGAAAGTGAATTTTTTATATTTTTCAGCGTAATTTTGTCTATTTCTGAAATACTCATTTCCTGCTTACATTCTGGACACAATTTTTTGATAAGTCTTTGAGCAATAACAATATTGAGTGATGCTGGTATAAGAAATGGCTGTACCCCCATATTGAGTATACGTGTAATAGTCTCAGAAGCATTATTTGTATGGATAGTGGACAATACAAGATGTCATGTCAATGAAGCTTCAATGGCAATATCAACGGTTTCTTTGTCTCGCATCTCTCATACCATGATAATATCTGGGTCTTGTCTTAAGGCTGTTCTCAGACCATTTGCGAAGGTATACCCGATTTGAGGTTTCACCTGACTTTGACTGATACCATCAACTTGATTTTCTACAGGATCCTCAAGTGTCATAATATTTATATCTGGTTTGTTTAAGATAGTAAGAATTGAATACAGCGTTGTGGACTTACCTGAACCTGTTGGTCAACTCGTCAGTATAACTCAGTTTGGAAGATCTATTGCCTTTATAAGGAGTTTCAGGTTCTTTCATTCAATTCATAATTGACCAAGTTCAGGAATCTTTTTAGACTTGTCAACAATTCTCATTACTATCTTTTCTCAATGGACCGTTGGAAGAGTTGATACTCTGAGGTCAAGTGGCTTACTATCAATAGTTTTACTAATTCTCCCATCCTGAGGAACACGAGATTCATCAATTTTGAGTTCTGAGAGTATTTTGAATCTCGCAATGATTCAGGTATGAAGAAACGACTGATATTCTAGAATCTCTCGTAATTCTCAGTCAATTCTGTACCTCAGCCGAACATAAGAACTTAATGGCTCAACATGTATATCAGAAGCATTTCATAAAACTCAAGTAGCAATAATGAGATCACAAATTTTCTGGACGTTATCTCATTTGTACACTAAGTTTTTTAATTCTTCAAGTGATTCTAAATAGTTCATAATTAATTATTGAGTGAAAGTATTGCTATAGTAGATTCGTAACTCGCTTTAATTTTATCAATCTTAGTTTGTAGATTTATAGCTTCTTCATATACCTTATACATATCTGTTGTGGTACTTAATGACTTTTGAAGTACTTGAACTTCGTCTTTCAGCTCTTCTGTAAGTTGATTTAAAGAATTAAGAGTACTGAGGGCTTGGATTTTATCTCAGGTAGTAAATTTTGATGACTGGAGAGAATATTTTTTACTTGCTTGAAGAATATCTTTTGAAAGAGAACTATAAGACTCCCCTAGTGAAACTATGCTAGATTGCATAATATAACTTGGGATACCTGCAACATAGAAATTTATATTGATTCGTGCCGAGTATCTCTGCTCTCATTGTGAGGTCTTCATGAGAGTTATAAGGTCATTATTGCTTTTAATATTTGAAGAATCTGGATATTCAGGAAATTCTATGAGAGATATATCAGCTACTTGATTTTCATATATATTATTTTTTGTTACTCCATTACTACTAGAAACAGAAGATTGTATGAAATTATCATCATATACTTTGAAGGAATCATCATTAATTTCAATTGCTGCAACTTTTTCAAAATAATGGATAAAGTTAGCAACGTCAGATTTTTTTCATGTTACATCTAAAGAAAGCGGTATTTTATAAATATTTTCATCAAGATTATTTTTTTCTTTTTCCTTCGTATTGCTCGTTTTTGTTTCTAATTGTTGGATTTCTCAAACTCAAATTTCTCATTGTGAGTCGATATTAAAGCTATAAATGAGATTTTCAACATGGTTAATAAAATCAAAATCATTGACTTCGGTAACATCTTGTGATTTATTCTTAGCATATACTGGAATAAGTTGTGAAATGAGTTTGTCCTTGGTAATATAATCACTTGAATTTTTTTTGTCATTGAGCTTTATTTTAAGCTCTCAAAGGTATGATATAAAATCACTAGATCAGGTATTGGAAAATACATTATTATAAAAGCTCTCATCAATATTTTTCACTAAATTTTTAGAGAAAGAATCATTTTTCAGAGACTCACTTTGCAGTGATTGTTTCAAATCCGTAAAAGATATACCTTTTTTTTGAAAATTTTTATACGTGGTAGCCGTAATATTTAAATCTTTTTTCATTCATTCTACTGCAATGAATCTAGGAAGAAGGATAAAGCCCCCCACTCATAGAAAGATAATAAGTATGACACTGTTGAGTATCAGTCACTGTATGACTGCGTTTCGCATTCTTTGTGTTTGTTTCATAATTTCTTTTAAAATAATACTGATTCTTTTTTATTGTATTGTAATTGTATCTGAAAACTTGTTTTCTGTGTATAAGGTGGCTCATTTACTTCTTGAGAATTTAATATCTCAGTTTTTTCAATAATACTAAATGGCGAATCACTGGCATTTTCAATATAATTCATAAAACTTGCAGCTCTAGAAATGGAAGTTCATCAACGTTTTGATTGACTAATATTTCCAGAATTTAAACTTACTATTTTTGTATCCCAATCTGATGAATAAGCTTCACAACTCAGACTCATTATATCACCTGCTGATATTTGGATGTTTGTACAGCTAATTTCAGCTTTATCAGTTGGTTCATACTGAAGTTTGATTGCATCAAATGCAGCTAAGATATCCAATGGCTGAGTTCGTTTTTCTGTTTTCTCTAGCAAAAAGAGAACTTTTTTTGAAAAATTGAAATTCTCAATGGCATATGCATCTCATAAAAGGGGTAATATTGTTTTTGATTGGTCAATTTTTAAGGTCTCTACATCATTTTTATATGATATTAATAGTGAACTCACACTGCGGCAGCTATTAATATCTTTATGTACCTCTCATACAATTAATCAGCAAACTTGGTTTAAATATGAATACTCTTTATTTGAGGTATTTTCTTGAACAAATATATAAGAAAATCACAATACAAACATAAAAAAGACAAATATATTTAGTAATATAAGTGACTTAGTAATAATAGAAAGATAATAGAAACTGTCCTTTTTAAAACTTTCGTCTGTATGTTTCACTTCTTCAATAAGATTTTCAGATTGTGAAAATTCATCGAATATATTTTCAGATTCTATTTGATTTTGTTTTTCTTGGCTCATTTGTATAACTAAGAAGTAATATACACTATATTAGCATATAATTACCTAAAGATACAAAATTTAGTTCTTTACATTATTTAAAAAATGTTATTACTTACTTTTATCTAATAAATCTATAAGTTTTTGACTGGATCAGTATCGAATTTTGATATCCTTAGGGAAGGCTTGATAGTATTTTTCTCACCACTTGGTTGAATAAATTCTATCATCTAAAAAAACTATAATTCAAGTATCACTTTTTGTTCGAATCAGCCTTCAAAATCACTGCTTCAACTTCAAAATAGACTTAGGAATAGCATATTCACTGAAACTATCCTTGTATAATTGGCTTCTCGCTTGAAAAATAGGGTCACTTGGAACACTAAAGGGGATTTTATGAATGAGGAGATATTTTAAATCATCTCATGGAATATCGATTCACTCCCAAAAGGTATCTGTTCCCAAAAGAATTGAGTTTTCTGGATTCTTTTTAAAAAAGTCTATTTGCTTATACTTACTACCACTGATAGATTGAGCTAATAAATTTATATTTTCACGTTCAAGTATAATCTTATACTTCGTATAAATCTCTCTGATAACAAAAAAAGCTGTACACAACATAAGGGTTCTTCCTTTTACAACTCTAAAGAAATCAGCAAGAAAATCTATAATTTCAGGTAAATTATTTTTAATACTGCCTAAATCTTGAGGTATATAAACAAGGGCTTGTTTATGATAATCAAAATCTGAGGGAAGTACAAATGTATCAAAATCATCAAGCGATAACACTCATTGAATATATGAAAAATCTTCACTCAACTGCAAGGTTGCACTTGTGAGAATAACACTTTTGAGTGATGACCAGAGTTTCTCTTCTAAAAAATTTCCAGGTTTCAATACAGTAGTATGGAGTTGTAGGCCTCTAGTGTCATCATAACTCATATAATATATAAATTCTGACATATCTCTATTTTCAAAAAATGTTTGAAAAATATCCTTGATATTAAGAAGCTCTTGCATCTCTTGAGATAATTTTTGAGAAATAGATTCATCTAAGCTTTTTATTTCTTTTATGAGTCATTGAATAGAATAAATTATTTTTTTTGCAAGTTCTGATAGATCCTTATGGGCATCAAAAAAATCTTGTTTCAATAACAACATTTTGTACTGGGCTCCTGAACTAAATTTTGAAAATATTTCTCATTCAAAAAAAGAAAACAATTCAGCGCTCTCATACAGGATTTTTTGCTTTACTTCATCTATTTCTAAATCAGAAATCTTATACTTCTGTATTTTTTTCTCAATTTTTTGAAATGATTTCTGAATCAGTTGAAAATTGACAGTTTTCTTAAGCGAACTAGTAACAACATCCTCCAGAACATGTGCTTCATCGATAATAAGATTTTGAACTCATCCAAGAAGCGATCACTCAGAAGCTATATCTTGAAATAAAATATGATTATTTGTAATGATTATATTGGCTGACTTAGCTCTCAAACGCGCTCTGTGAGCAAATTCCTGAAGTTTAAAAGGGTTAGAATCACTTAAAATAAATCCATTTCAAGCATGAATTTCTGATATATGACTAAACTCTTCTCAGTAAAAATCAAGTTCATCCAGTTCTCCAAATTCACTTTTTATACTCCATAATACAATTTTGAGTAAAAACGAGCAATGTGAACTCGATAAAATTCATTGTTGATCTATAAACTCTAGAAGAGAACTTACTCATAAATAATTTCGTTTTCATTTCAGTTTTGTATATGAAAATTCATGAGGAAAGTGTGTTTTAAGAAAGGCTAAATCTTTATAAAAAATCTGATCTTGAAGTGCTTTTGTGCTTGTAGATACGTGAACTTGTTCTCAAAAATTAAGAGAATACTGAAGAGCCGGGAGTAAGTATGCAAAAGTCTTTCAAATTCCCGTTGGAGCCTCTATAAGAGATTTCTTCCCATTACTAAGAGTTTTGTCCACTGTGTCGAGCATAGACTTTTGTGAGTCTCTGAGCTCAAAATTAGGTATTTTCTCAAGAAAATCAGATAAGTTTTCATTTACTTTAGACATAGAAATGTCTTGAATGTCGTGTATATTATTTGATAAATCTTTAATATATTTTTCCACAAATTCTTCAGAACTCAATACGAATTCCGGCTTTTGCAAATAAAGATCTTTTAATATTTTTATTCCTGATTCTCCACATTGGTCCAAAAAATAATAAAGATATTCTCAATACTCATACGAACTTGATTGTAACTTAGCTATTAATTTACGAAAAAGTTCAGCTGTTGCGAGTGTATCATCCAATGCTCTGTGAGCATTTTGAAGTTCGATTCATAAAACTTCACACAAATATCATAAATTTAGTGATTTTTCATCAGAACATAAAAAATTTGCCAAAAAAAATGTATCAATGCTGGGATTTTTAGAAACATTCACTCAATGGCTTTCTAAAAATCAAATATCAAATTGAATATTATGACCAATAATTGGATATCATTCAATAAAGTTTTGAACATCATCAATAATATCTTTAAATTCCGGAGCATTACTAATATCTTCACTAAAGATATTTGTTATTTGTGAGATGAACTCAGGAATTTCTTTTTTAGACTTCACAAAACTCGAAAATCTGTCAACTTCTAAAAATGTTTTTCTATCAATCTTCACACAAGCAATCTCTATAATTTCATCTTCTTTTGCCAATAAACCAGTTGTTTCTAAATCAAGTACTATGAACATTTCAAAATGATAATTATTAATAAATCTGATTGCTTAATTTGCTCACTGCAATATAATACAATCAATTAACTCACGCTAAAAAACATGAAGCAAGTATCTCTTATCATTATACTAACTGTATTTTTAACATGAGCAAGTTCAGATAGTTTAAATGCTGCAGAAATAAGCAAAAAAGAAAATAATCAGTTTACAATTTCTTCAAGCACTCATTCCGAAGCTCAATTACTCCAAAGTTATGTATCGAAGTACAAAACAAACATAAACAAGCTCTATAACCAAGTACAAACACAAGAAAGTGAAGTTATGATACGAGCTAATGAAAAACTATTTTTAATGATTTCTCAACTCTATGAAATAAAAAACTGAGAATATAGTGAAGAAGAATCGAATAAAATAATGAATACCATTGTTTCCGATATTAGAGTCCTGAATACCCGCTTGAAATGATATATTGAACAGGAACAAATTGAACAACAAATTATCGTTACTCAAAAACAAAAAAAATATTCTTTAGTAGCTAATAGAATAGCTAAAATTCTCGATTCAATGATAGAAAAACTGTCTGCACCTTTAGTCAACAAAAATGATCTCACTAATTCGGATATCACTCTTGTATCTTCACTGATAAAAATCCAAAATGAAAATAATAAGATAAAATCTTTTTCAAAAAAATCGTTCTTACATCAAGAAGAAATGCAATTTTATTTTCAGAGTATTATAAAAAATATTAGAAATGAAATCAAAATATTAAAAAATACTCTCTAAATTTATTTAATTCACAATTTTTTAAAAAGTTGATCTTTTTCAGAATTTTTAAATTTTCTATACTCTCATTCAACGAGTGTTCAAAGCTTGAGGTTTTCAACTCTAATTCTTTTTAGTTTTTTTACCTTACTTCCAACTGATTCTACCATTCTTCTGATTTGTCTATTTTTTCACTCTGTCAGAACAATTGAAAATTTTCAGGCTGCTATACGTTCAACATGACAATCTTTCGTAACATATCATTCGATGTCTACTCAATGTCTCATAGATTCTAATTGCTCATCTCCAAGGGAACCAAAAGTCTCTACGACATATTCTTTTTCGTGTCAATAACGAGGATGTGTCAAATAGTTTGTCATTCTTCCATCATTACTCAGAACAATAAGTCCTGTAGATTCTTTATCAAGTCTTCAAACTGGAAAAACTCTTTCAGGTATGTCTATTACATCTATGATTGAACTCCCTCATTTTTGAGCACAGGTAGTTTCTATGCCTCTAGGTTTATTGTATACATAATAGACAAACTCCTGTTGTTTCATTTGAGCCTGGGATCACAAACGAACTGAATCTGTTTCTGAATCTATGGATTGTCATAGCTCTGCAACTTTATCATTTATAAATACTTGTCCCAATTTTATGTATTCTTCAGCTTTTCTACGAGAACAGATTCAAGCCTGACTCATGTATTTTTGTAGTCGCATTATTGTCATATGTCTATATTGTTATTATTTGTACTTCATTTACTAACTGGATCCCTGTTGATTCGAAAACTCTTTTTTGTGCAAGTTCAATAAGTTGAATCAAATCTTTATATGTACCATGTCCATCATGCATAAGAAAATTTGCATGTTGTTGAGAGTAATATGCACCTCAAATTGCATATCATTTCAATCAAACTTTTTCGATCAATGCTCCAGCTGAAATTTCTTTATTAGGATTTTTGAAAAAACTTCAACAGCTATTTCATTTTGGTTGTTTATTGTCTCTAAAATCTATATTATCGACATCACTATGATATTTTTCAATTTTTTGTGAGAGATCAAATCTCGCATCTATTATAAAATATATCTTCTCCTGCTTTAAGAGAGAATCTCTATACTCAAAGTTCATTTCTTCTTTTTGAAGTATCAACTTTTCTCAAGTTTTTAGATTTATAAGTCTACAATCTAAAAAATTATTTTCAGTCTCAAGTCAAAAACATCAAGCATTTCAATATATTGCTCATCATACCGTTCAGGGAAGTCCTATAAATCTATGCCACAAGTCTTGATTATACCTATCCTCTAGCTCAAATGCTATTGTCCAAATAAGCTCTTGAGAATAAGTTTCTAGTATTTTAGTTTCTGTATTATATGTCCATCAAGAGAGATTATTTTTGATTATAACTCATGGATATATATCAAAAGCAAACAACATATTAGTACCTCAACTCACTATTAAGACTGGAATATCTTTTTTTGATGCCCACTTATAAATATTAAAGATATTGTCTATATCTTCTTCAGAATTAATTTCAAAAAAATATTCAGTAATAGCTGGAGTTTTATAATTTGATAATTCTGTTATGTCTACGTTTTTTTGTAAAATATCCATTATCATTTTTTAAAATGTTGCTCATATTTTTTGATTGCCTGACCTGTAAAACTTTCAGGATTATTCTTGATTTCTTGTACACTTCACATCCCAACTAATTGTCCACCACTATCTCATCCATTTGGTCCAATATCAATGATATAATCAGCATTAATAATAACATTCATATTATGTTCGATGACAATAACAGTGTTTCATTTGTCTACTAAAGACTCTAAAATTTTAAGAAGTTTTTGTATATCTTGAAAATGTAGTCCCGTTGTAGGTTCATCTAATATATAAATAGTCTTAGAGGTAGATCGTTTTGATAACTCACTGGCAAGCTTAATTCTTTGAGCTTCTCAACCTGAAAGGGTTGTTGACGATTGTCCAAGTCCAATATAACCAAGTCCAACTTGATTCAAGACTCACAGTATCTTCACTATTCTTGGATGAGCGTGAAAAAAATCAAACGCTTCCTCTACAGTCATCTCAAGTATGTCTGCAATAGTCTTTCATTTATATTTAATTTCAAGAGTTTCAGGATTAAATCTCTTTCCATCACAAGATTCACATGTTGTATAAACAGGAGGAAGAAAATGCATCTCTATTTTTTTGACACCATCACCATCACATTCTGGACATCGACCATCTCGTGTATTGAAAGAAAATCTACCAGGTGCATATCATCTGAGTTTTGAGTCATAACTTGAAGCGAAAACTTCACGAATAAATGTAAATACTCACGTATAGGTAGCAGGATTTGAACGTGGAGTTTTTCAAATAGGGGATTGATCTATAACAAGTACCTTATCAAAATTTTCAGTTCACGTAATAGACTCAAATTTTCCAACTGTTTTAGAGGCTCTATTGAGTGTATTTGCAAGATAATTAGCTAATATATCATTTATTAGACTTGATTTTCATGAACCAGAAACTCACGTTACAACACTCAGGTTTCAAATTGGAAAATCTACATCTATGTTTTTAAGGTTATGGTGAGAAGCTCACTTTATACTTAGAAATTTTTTAATAGTTCTTTCTTTTTTTTCTATCTCAACTTGTTTTCTTCCACTTAAATATGGTCAAGTTACTGAATTTGGATTGTTGCAAATCTCTTCAAAGTTTCAAGTAGCTACAATATTTCATCCATGAATTCAAGCTCCAGGTCAAACGTCTATAATATAGTCACTTTCTCGCATAATATCCTCATCATGTTCGACAATTATAAGCGTATTTCAAACATCCCTAAGTTTTTTTAGATTTTTTATTAGCATATCATTATCTCTTGGATGAAGTCAAATTGATGGTTCATCCAAAACATAAATAATACCTTCTAATTTCACTCAAATTTGAGTTGCCAGTCGAATTCTTTGAGCTTCTCAACCAGAAAGAGTATTTGACCTACGAGAAAGCGTCATATATCAAAGTCCTACTCCTTCTAAAAACTCTAATCTCTCTAATATATTTTTTTTCACTTTTTCAACTATTTTTTGTTGTTCTGAAGATAGATTTAATCATTTAAAAAAAGTTTGAGTATCTTGGATATTATAATCCGTTAATTGTCCAATATGTATTCCATCAATAAATACACTGAGTGATTCTTTCGCAAGACGATACCCATCACACGTTGGACAATTAACATTAGTGACATAATCGTCATAATTTCCACTTTCTACTCAACCATCATAATATCTTCTCATAAGTGTATTAATAACCCCTTCAAATTTTGAATTATACGTATTTCTTTTTCATTGTTCACTGACAAAATTTACAGTGAATTGTCCACTTCAGGTTCCATACATTACTTTTTTTCTCTCTTCATCACTAAGTTCAGAATATGGAACATTAGTTCTTATTTTATGTTTTTTCCCCACTTCTTGAATCAATGCTTCAAAATAATTTCAAAATCCAGGAGGTAAAATAGCTCCTTCTGCAAGACTCAGTCTTGGATTTACAATACTCTCTTCTAAAAAGACCATTTTTTCTCAAAGTCCATGACATTCAGGACATGCTCCATGATGTGAATTGAAACTAAATGAAGAAATACTGAGTTTTTCAGGAATATGTCAACAATGTGAACACACAAAAACTTGTGAGAAGTCTCGCTTCTCAGTATCTTCTTGATCAAGAAGATATACAGTAAGTTGTCCATCTCCTACTTTATATGCTACATCTATACTGTCTTTTAGCCTTTTCGTGTCAGAACTAGTATTAGTAGAATAGTCTTTTACCACAAGTCTATCAACCATGATTTGAATTGAAATTTTTCATTTCGGGAGTTCAAATTCATTATTGACATTATATTCTTTCTCGTTTAGTAAAAATCTTATAAATCAAGCATCCAGTATCTCTTTTTTAATTTTTTCAACTGTGAGTCAATCGATGTTCCTAAGGATTGGGGCAGTAAGATAATATTTCGTTTCAAGGTCAAACTTTGAAATATATTCTATGATGTCCTTCATAGAATCTTTCTGAATTTTGTGTCCACAATTCACACATTTACGATCTCAAATATTGAGAAATAAGAGCTTATAATAATCATATACTTCTGTAATAGTTCCAACAGTACTTCTTGGATTTCTGTTTGTAGTCTTTTGGTCAATAGAAATAGTCGGTGAGAGGCCAATAATTTCATCATAGAGAGCTTCATCCTTATTATTTCACACGAACATACGTGCGTAGCTTGAAAGACTCTCTAGGTACTTTTGCTGCCCGATTGCATAAATAGTTGAAAATGCGAGTGAAGATTTTCCAGACCCAGAAAGACCAGTAATAACCGTCATGGTATTTTTAGGGATTTTTACATCAATATTTTTAAGATTATGGGTTCTAGCTCATTTGAGTTCGAGAAATTTTGACATAGAGAAAAGTTAGGCTTAAAATCTAACATCCCATTGTAATCAATTTTAGGATTGTGCAAGTCTTGAGATGTTCATTTCTTTCAAGATGCTTTCTCTGACACTGTTTCCTTCAAAGAGCCTTGAGAGACCGCAATAATTAATCGCTTGCTAAACAGATTGCAGAGATATTTTTGTATCAACTTTTTTTCAGGATGAGGGCGCATTCTTCGAGCGTTGAAGCGCTTGATACTATATCATCTACAAGATAAATATGACTTTTGAAATCTATATTCTTTTGAGGATTACATTTATAGCTTCCGTTTAGATTTTTACTTCTTTGAGAAGCTTTGAGTTTTGATTGCTGCTTAGAATACTTATTTTTTTTAAGTAGTTTCGTATTAACTGATACATCTAAATTTTTAGATAATTCTTTTGATATAATATACGATTGGTTATATCAGCGTTTCCATCTTCTAAGAAAATGCATAGGGACAGGAATAAGTACACTGTTTTGAATTTGAGATTCCTGTATAAAAAAATCTCTATTTCAATCAATTATATCTCAATAAATTCATGGTTTATTATAATATTTTCATAGCTTTAATAACCTTTTTATTATCGGATATTTGTAATGGGTAAGAACCACAATACTCGAGATATTAGGAATATATTGAGAACATGTTTCATGTATCATAAATCATTTTGAATATTTTTTACAAACATAACAATATGGACTATATTTTTCAAGATCATTGGCACACTTAGGACAAAAAAAGTGTCAATCTTGCTGACAAGAATAACACTTTTTATTTTCAAAGAGTGAGAGAATATGTTTTTTTATATCCATTATTTTAAAAGTATTGTTGAAAGGCTTTCAACTCAAAATCCTGTCATTCATTTTGGCATTTTACCGTATGCTTCTCACTCATTTATATAGGCTCCAGCTATATCTATGTGTGTGTAACTTTCTTTATTTTCTAAAAAATTATATAAAAATGCTGCACCCATAGAGCTTCCAGCATGAACTGATCTCTCCAGATTATTAAAATCGGCAATTTTTGATTTTGTTTTTTCTACAAAATAATCGTCGAAAGGGAGTTGTATATATTTTTCACAGTTCGTTTTTGAGTATTCAATTATTTGCGAGATTAATTCTTCATCTGTGCCCATTACTCAGGCATATCTATATCAGAGTGCTACCATACAAGCTCAGGTAAGAGTTGCGATAGAAATCATTTTTTGAGTTTTATAATTCTTTCCTATATACGATATTCCATCTGCTAAGACCAGCCTTCACTCAGCATCAGTGTGTATAATTTCTACTGTTTTTCCCGTATATCATTTTAGAATATCAGATGGTTTATAGGCATTACTAGAAACAACGTTTTCTGCCAGCATAAGACATGCTACAAAGTTTTTGTCACTATACTGTCTGTCTATCTCTTTCATAAGACTATACACTACTGCAGCTCCTCACATATCTCCTTTCATATCATACATAAAGTCTCATGGCTTTATTTGGTTTCATCAGGTATCATACGTGACTCATTTTCCGATAATTCCAGTAATTGGATTTTTTTTATTTCTAATGTGTTCTAATATGACCATGTATGGTTTGTTTACACTTCATTTTCATACTCACTCGATTAAACCTAATCATTTTTTTTGAATATCTTTGTATGTTAATACTTTTACTTTTATATGATTAAATTTATTTTTTTTCACAATTCATGCAAAGATTTCTGGAGTGAGGTCATGAGCTGGAGTCTCTCATAAGTCTCTAGCTAAAAAAATATTTTTTACTTTCTCCTCAGAATTTTGTAAAACTTTCTTTTGTTCAATAGTGCTTACAAGCTCTAAAACTTTAGGTGTTTTTTTAGATAGATAATTTTGAAAACTGTAGCGAGACAAGAGAGCTAACTCTACTATATCAACAATATTTTGAGACTCTGGCAGGATTAATGAAAGAGCATCTGGAAGTTTAGGAAAATGTTTTCAAAGAAACAAAACGCTGCTATGAGAACTTTGTTCTAAATCTATTAGAATAAATAGTTTAGAATATTTTCTTCCACCTAAAAAATATTCAAGATTTATAGACTCTTTTTTCTTGAGATGTTTTTTAATATCTTTTACAATCGTATCTTGTAATCCTAAAAAATCTAAAACCTGTAACTGATTTTCGTTATTTAAGACACAAACAATATTTCAAGTTGAGATATCTTGAGATTTTAAGAGATAGTGAATCATTTTTTAGCTGTTTTACGAATTGAAAAATAAGAGTAGAAAAAATAGAGAGATTCTCCTATGAGAAAGAGCGCTACACTCAGTATAGAAAAATCTATAAAAAAGAAGAAAGAAATGACACAACTAAGATTGACAAGCAAAGAGAAAACATGAAAAAAATAACTATCAAAAATATGAGAATCTTTACGTAGCATATCAAAAACTAAGTACACTACAGAAATAATATAGAGAAAAATAGTGGTGTAATTTTGTACAAAATCTCATTTTCAAAGAGCAAGAAATATTCAAAACATTCAAATAAAATATCAATAACTCGCTCAAAAAAGACTGATATAATTTTGAAATTTTTTATGAAATTCTAAAAGTATGTATCACAAAATAAATGAACTGAGAGAGAGTAATAGCACTACAAAATTAATATTAAATAGAGAAATGCTTAAAAATATAAGGAAAAAATAAGAAAAAATAATTCCCCAAATTCTACTTAAAAATATTTGAATTTTAAAATATTTATAAAGTTCTCTTGGATTTATAAAAAATATCAATGTGAAAACTAAGCTCGTTATTGCATATAGACTTGCTTGAAATGAAAAGAAATATTTCAAAGTAACGAGTACTTCCAGAAATACAAAAGCAATTACATAACTTTGCATGAGATATTTATACTGACTTTTTCTTTCTGTTTTAAGAAAGAAAAAAAATAGGACAAATAACAAAATTATATTTAGAACATCAAAAAATGAGAGTGTAATAGTTCAGCCTAATATATAAAATATATGGAGAAAAATATAATATACTGAAATAATACCAGTATTAATTCTCAAAAAATCTTGAAATACTATAAATTTATGTTCTACGAAGAAAAGACCTAAAACAAGTATATTAAAGAGTAAAAATATGATAGGTAGTTGAAAGCTTCAAAGAAGGACTTGAAAAATGAGTCAAATTCATACGTAGAATAGTAATATTGCTAAAATATAAACAATTCGAGTGAAAAATATTTTAACAAAAACATATATATCTTTTTTAGAAACATCAAATCTGTATGACGATTCAATTTCCGAATCTCGAGGTGCAATTTCTTTATTTGATCTAGAGGATACGAATAAAAAGAAAACAAATATTAGTGATGTGGCTATATATATATGAGCTTCTATAAAAAGACTTCATAGGATTGAGTTGTATGCATTTTGTTTTTCTAGTGAAAACAAAAAAAATATGAAATAAAAAATAATTCATAAGAGAAAAATTAAAAATTTCATATTTATATTTTCTAGAAATTAACTTGTAAAAATATAAAGAGAAAAAAGAAAAATACAATATTTATAATTATCAGAAAAATATTTTTAGAGCTAATTGAAAAGTAATATACAAAAAATAGCATGAGTATTCCTGTTACTAAATTTATATAATTTTTGGAAAAATCTGTATTTAGAATTCAAAAATTAACAACACTTAAAAATAAAATACTAATTAAAAGTATGAGTATTAGTGCATATTGTGATTGACTTAAAAAAAATGAGTGTAATAATTCTAGAGTTTTACTATATCATTTTTTTACTGAAGTATAAGAACTAATATTTCAGGTCTTTTTAGCTTTTAAAATTGAAATATTTTGTTGAATTACTTTTCTTTTTAAAAGTATTTTTTCTTTCTTCTCAGATTTATTGAAGGGATTTATAAATAAAACTATATTTTTCCTTATTTCTTTACTATTTTCTGATAGCTTTTCTTTATATTTTTCAAGAAGAAGTGATGTCTTTAAAAAACTATAAGATTTTGTATCGATGAGAGCATCTTTCTTTGATTTTGAATTTAATTTTCATTGAGATAAGAACTTAGAAGGAAATTTTAAATCACTAAAAAAACTCATTATTATTTTTTTAATATCTTTATCAGCTTCAATAAATTTTTTATGTGATCAGAGTTTTTTCAGTAAATCATTCGTTCCTTGAAGAAGATCTCTTGATTCAGAATCTTTATTTGATTCCACAACTTTCAATTCTATTTCACCAATTTTTTGTAATGCTAATTCTGAAATATCTCTGAGTTTTACAATATTTGTAGATTTTCTTAAATGGAGTAGTTTCTCATATATAGATTCAAGTTTCAGTTTAAAATCAGGATTAAGACCTGCATATTTTGAATCAGTCAAAATCACATCAATTTTTGAAAGTACTTTTTCTACTAAATCGTGAGTTTGTTGAATTTCTTTTTTAAAAATAAATGTTTCATCATTGTCTTTTTTTATATCCTGAGATTTAATTGTTTCTTTTTGGAGCTCAAAACCATGCTCAAGTTGATCAATAATTTTTTGTTTTTTTTCTGCATTATTATGTGCTTCATCACCTTCTGGATACAAAAAAATTACCTTATATCACATCTCATCCCTGAGTTTCACATATACTTTAAATATATCTTTTCAAACTATAATTCCGTTTTTTATATTTCCTTGAGTCTCTATTTGAAAAATAAATTTTTGTCATTCAATATCACTCTTTGTCACTTCAGAAATAGATAAAATAGAGTAACTCTCTTTATGGAGTTTCTCTTTTGCCTCAGCCTGAGAATCTGCAGAAACAATAATTGTATATTTTTTCTGAGACTTTGATGCAACTATTTTATATTTTTGCATTGTATTTTTATTTTAACTTATTTTTTCACTTTTAAATCTTTTTTAGGAACGTCTCAATATTTCAATATGAGATTCTTAAACCCTTTTTCACTTTCACAAAACATTTGCATAGCTGTATTATTTCTTTCACAAAATGAATCAATTTCAGGTATTTTTTTATCAATGAAATCATTTAAATCACTGAGCTTTTCATTTCCAATTTTTACAATTGATTCTAAGTTTGGTTTTGATTGTATTGGTACTTGTAATTCATTATTTTCCATAATTTAAAGATTATTAAGTAAAAACGAAAAACTATTCATTTCTTGAGCCTTTTCTTCAATTTCTTTTTTTCTCATACCAGAAATATTTCAAAAACTCTCTTTTCTAATTTGTTCAATTTCTTTGAGTTCTACTTTTTCAATAAAATGAATAAGATTCTTATAGAGATTTTCGCATTCTTGTTGGTTCATTATTTTTATTGCTTGAAAATAAAGGTCCTTTTGTTCTGGAGAAATATTTAAAGAAGATATCATAGTTTCTATAATTCTTTTTTGTTTTTTTATATCTCTCTGTTTATGTAAAAATGAGAACAGCATAATATTATTTTTTATAAAATACTTTTTCACATATATCTTAGCATATATTATATATATATTCAAATTATTAATATAGTAGTAGTAATAATAACAATTGTTAAAAACTTTTCATAAGCATCTAAGCTAAATTCTTACAGTTTCCTTACATGATGCTTACTTGAAAACTCTACTATAATGTGATTATGACATAGTTCTATGTTGTTTCAAACAATTTTTTAACATATATTTTAAAATGATATTGACTTGCTTTAAAAGCAAAAAACATATAGTAAAAAATGTAAAAAATAAAAATGAACTGAGAGATAATAAACATAATATTTTTGTAAACTTGTAAACAAATGAAGAAAATTTTCATCGTATTTTTAACATCTTTTATTCTATGAGCTCTTGTAAGCTTTCAAATAGCCAATATCTATTTTCCTCAATTGTGAAAAACTCAGGAATATTCGCTTAATACGAATAATCGATCCTTAGATATGACAGAATTTTGGGATGTATATTCCATCATTGATGAAGAATATTTTTCTGCTGGAGATGTTCAAAAATCAGACCTTGTAGAAGGAGCTATTGCAGGGATGGTATCTGCCCTATGAGATAAACATACTGAATTTATGAATCCTGAAATAAATAAAAAATTTAATGAAGCTCTTTCTTGAGACTTTGAATGAATATGAGCTGTTGTAGAAAAAGTCCCACTTTGAGTGTTAGTTGAGAGAATATTGAAGGGGTCTCCTGCTAAAATATATGACATTAGAGCCTGAGATATAATTATTCAAGTAGATGGAGAAACTATATCTGAACTCGATTTATATGATGCGGTTGAAAAAATTAAGGGTCCTGCTTGAAGTCAAGTAACTCTCACTTTACTTAGACCAGAATCAGAATCTACATTAGATATATCGGTTGTACGAGATAAAATTCATATTCCATCAATAGAACAGAAATTTTTTGAAGAAGACAATATTTGATACATTGCATTAAATCTCTTTTGAGACACAACAGCGGAAGAATTTTCAAAAGCACTTGCTGATGTTCAAGCTGCCTGAGTTGATGGACTTATAATAGATTTACGTGATAACGGAGGATGATTTTTACAAAGTGCTGTGCAAATATTATCTGAATTTATACCTGAATGAGAAGTACTCGTAAAAACGAGATATAAAGACTCATTTTTTGACCAAAGTTATTTCTCAATTGGCTCTGAGAGTCTCTTTGAAAAAAAGATAGTGGTATTGATTAATTGAAATTCTGCTTCAGCCTCTGAAATTACAGCTTGAGCTCTCAAGGATTATGATAAGGCTATTCTTGTTGGAGAAAAAAGTTATGGAAAGTGATCAGTACAACAACCATTTGATCTTGAAGATGGAAGTATGTTAAAGCTCACGGTAGCAAAATGGTTTACTCCAAAATGAGTAAATATTGACGCTGAAGGTATTGTTCCTGATATAGAAGTAAATTTTGAAGAAGCTGATTACGAAGATAAGTATGATAGACAGCTTGAAACAGCAAAAGAAGTTCTTAAAAGCTATATTGAGAAAAACTCTATTTGACTCACAGTAGAGCAATATGAAAAAAACAAGATAGAAACTTGAACTTGAGAAGTCATAAAAGAAGACTAAAAAACACTACATATATTTGTAATATCTCTAATTTTAACTATCATAAATTAAAGCTCTTAGATTAATTTTTGAATTTATAATTATGAATTACACACAAATTCAGAAACTCGTTTTCTTCCAAAAATAAATAGTTCTTATAAACTATTTATTTTTGTAATTTAAAAAACTATGTTATCTCACAATGACCCTATTCTTGCTTCTATGATTCAACGAGAAGCTGAAAGACAAGACCATGAAATAGAACTTATTGCTTCAGAAAATTATGTTTCTCTAGATGTTTTAGAAGCTAATGGAAGTATTCTAACAAATAAATATGCTGAATGATACCCAGAAAGAAGGTATTATGGAGGATGTAAAATTATAGACGAAGTAGAAAGTCTTGCAATAAGTAGAGCTAAAGAACTATTTGGAGCTGAACATGTAAATGTGCAACCACTTTCATGAAGTCCAGCAAATATGGCAGTATATATGTGACTTCTCACTCCTGGTGACAAGGTACTTGGTTTTTCACTTGATCAAGGGGGGCATCTGTCTCATGGACACCCTATGAATTTTTCTGGTATTCTCTATGACATAATTCCTTATTTCTTGAATAAAGAAACTGAAGAAATGGATATGGATGAGCTTGAAAAATTAGCTCTAGAAACACAACCTAAGATGATAATTGCTTGATTTTCAGCGTATTCAAGAAATTTAGATTGGAAGCGATTTAGGGAAATTGCTGATGCATGTGGTGCTATTTTGATGGCTGATATTGCTCATATAGCTGGACTTATAGCTGCTGGTATCATTGAAAATCCAGTTCCGTATTGTGACGTTGTCACAACTACCACGCACAAGACACTTAGATGACCACGAGGTGGAATGATAATGTGCAAAAAAGAGTTTGCGAAAGCTATTGATCGAGCTGTTTTTCCTGGGATTCAATGAGGGCCTCACGAGAATCTTATTGCTGCAAAAGCTGTTGCTTTTGGTGAAGCATTGAAACCAGATTTTAAAGTCTATCAAACACAAGTTGTTAAAAATGCTCAAATGCTTGCTACTAGTTTACAAGATCTTTGATACAAAATAGTATCTGGCTGAACAGATAATCATCTTATGTTAGTAGATGTATTTGCCAGTACTGGTATAACTGGAAAACAGGCTGAAAAAGCACTCGAGCATGTTGGTTTATCAGTGAATAAAAATATGGTTCCTTATGATGTTAGAAAACCACTTGATCCATCTTGAATTCGAATAGGAACTCCTGCAGCTACTACTCGAGGGATGAAAGAAACAGAAATGAAAGAAATAGCTCGTATATTTGCACTTGCTCTTAAAAATCATGAAAATGAGTTAATTCTCAATTGATTGAATCAAGAAGTGAAAAAACTCTCTATGTCATTTCCTATTTATACTTAAATAAAAACTGTAACAAGAAAAAATAACTTTATTTATTTTATGAGACTTTGCAATGAAAATTTTTTCAAATTTTGACACAAAGTTCAGAGATAGAATGCTTGAGGAGAAAATTCTGAAGTATTCATCTGATAAAGTTTTTGTGATTCATAGGAGTCATTACTTTTTGTTAATTCGAGTGCTTTTTCCATTTTTTGTATTAGTGCTTTTAGCACTCATAGGATGTTTTTTTTTAGCACAAAATGATTGGATGATGTTTGCTATCTATCCACTTGCAATAGTATGGTTCCTCATAATATGGTTTCGGCCTTTTCATAAATTATTAAAGTACTTATATGATTTTGCTATTGTAGACCCTCACTGAATCACTACGTATAAACAAAAATGAATTTTAAAAAGTTCTATTAAAGAAATTCCTGCAAACAGGATACGATCAATACAGATAGAAAGAAACTCAATTTTAGAGAATATATTTTCTTATGGCTCAATAGACATTATTACAGATTTTACTGAGAATATGCAAATCGGTTTAGAGGATGAAGAATCAGCATCAGTTATAGGTTTAACATATGTAGACCATCCATTGAAAATCAAATCAAGAATTACTGATATATGTTTCAAATAAATAAACTTCACTTTATAAAGTTGCTGAATACTATATTTGAGAATCAGATAGGAGAATTGAACGAGACAGTAATTAATTTTAGTTGATTTTATTATAGACATGTTGACATACATATTTGCTTTCGTGTTCTCATTGTGTCTATCATATCTGCTAATATTGGCTTTTTCAAAGTTATTCTATAATTTTGACATACTGGACAATCCTAAAAAATATTGAAAGAATAGGAATCCGATTCCATATGGTATGGGAATAATTTTTTTTATAGTGTTTTTTTCTGTCAGTTTTTTCTTTATAGAGTACCAATATAAACTTTATCTCGTTTGGATGTTTTGAGCGCTGATTACAGCTGTAAGTTTTTTTGATGATAGAATCTCGCTTAGTCCAAAAATAAGACTTTTTATTCAAATCCTCATAGGAGCAACTATATGAATAAGTTCAATAAAAATTTGATATGTAAGTAATATTTTCGGAGGTATCATAGATTTAGAAACACTTTCATTTTCTTTATTTCAAACTGAAGTTTATATAGTACCACTCATTTTTACCATTATTTGGTATGTATTTGTATTTAATGCACTCAACTGGTCAGATGGTATACCTTGAAATACAACCTGATTGTCACTGATATGTTTTATTGTGCTTTTCTTGCTCGGGCTCAAGTTATATCTCACAGATACCTATGCTGGTGGACAGATAAATGCTATATTTATTATGCAGATGAGTCTGATACTTATTGGGGCACTTATTCCTTTTTTTTATTTTGATCTCAAAGAAAAGATACTCATGTGAGACTCTGGAACGATGTTTCTCGCGTTTATGTTGGCAACTCTTGCGATTATATCTGGCTGAAAAGTAGCTACGGTATTAGCAGTATTTGGTATTTATGCGGTTGATGCGATGTATGTTATTATTCGAAGACTATGGAATTGAAAAAATCCACTTACGTGAGATTTTACACATCTTCATCATCGTCTTCTAGACGTATGACTTTGATGAACTCAAATATTAGTACTTATTTTTTCTCTCAGTTTTTTATTTGGGATAACATCTCTATTTTTAGATAAATCTGGAAAAATTATAGTGTTTGGAGTAATTACTCTTTTTGTACTGTTTTTATCGAGTGTGCTTGATAGGATTAAAAAAATTAAATTTAAAAAATAAATATATGAAAATAGCTTTTTTTTGAACTCCTGAATTTGCGTGAAATATACTTTCATGAATTTTAGCTTACCCTGAGCTTGAGATCTCTCTTGTAGTTTCTCAACCAGATAAAGCTATTTGAAGAAAAAGGGATATTCAAACAACGGCTGTAAAATCTGTAGCTCTCACTCATAATATTAGGGTTATTCAACCTGAAAGGATAAAGAAGAACGCAGACTTTTTTGATATTTTAAATAGTCTAGAACTTGATTTCATTGTGGTTGTAGCTTATGGAAAAATTATTCCAAAAGAAATACTCGATATACCAAGATTTTGATGTATTAATATACATTGAAGTATATTGCCAAAGTATAGAGGAGCGAGTCCAGTACAAGCAGCAATAAAAAATTGAGACTCCCAGACAGGACTTACCATTATGTACATGTCACAAGGAATGGATGAATGAGATATATTGCAAATTCAAAAAGTTTCAATAGACAACATTGACACGAGTGAGGATATATTTGAAAAGTTTGTTTCCATTGGTCCTAAATTACTGGTAGATACTCTCCATAAGGTCATTAAATGAGAAATTACGTGAGTTCCTCAAAATCATAGTGAGTCATCACATTGTTCTAAAATTTCCAGAGAAGATGGACGCATATCTTTTTGAAAACAGACGAGCAATGAAATATTTAATACTTTCAGAGCTTATACTTCTTGGCCGTGAATTCATACATTTTATAATGAAAAGAGACTCGTATTAGAGGATATCTCTCTCTTTGATAATACTACGGAAAATGAAATTGAGGGTGAAATTTGAGAGTGTATCAAAATATCTAAAAATAGATATGGAATACTCTGTTGTGACTGAAAAATACTTGAAGTTTTACGAGTGAAGCTTGAGTGAAAGAAATCTATGGACGCTCTTAGTTTTGTAAATGGAAATAAAGAAGTGCTGTGATATAAGTTTGTATAATCTATCTTGAATTCTCAATATTTCTTGCTACACTACTTAAAATATATTTTCAAATAACGTTTATGTTGAACATTGCACTCAATACCTTTAAGGAAATTGTGAGAAACAAATTTTTGTACCTCATCGTTTTCTTTGCTTGAATATTCACATTATTCTCTTTAGCTTTAGGAAAGCTTACTATTTGAGAATCACAAAAAGTTATTGTCGACTTTGGTTTGTCTATGATTGAAATATTTGGTCTCATAGGAGTTCTCTTTGTTGGAAGCCAGTTACTGTTTAAGGAAATAGAAGGGAAAACTATCTTTCTCATTCTTTCTAAACCTATTAAAAGACAAGATTTTATACTTGGGAAATTCTTTGGATTTTCTGCAACGATACTCCTTATAGTGTTTTTTCAAGCTCTCTTATTTTTAGGAGTATTATTTTTTCAAGGGATTCCCATTACTTCCTTGATACTTTGGACTGTTTTGTTTACATTTCTAAAGCTTGAAATACTTCTTGCTATTGTATTTTTTTTCTCAACATTCATGAGCACTATTATGACTATAATGGTAAGTCTCATGGTATATCTCATCTCACATAGTTTTTCACTGATAATAGACCTTTTTGTTCGAATGCAAGATATGATTCTCGTTCAATCAATTCGTATTTTTCAGCTTATTTTTCCACCACTTGAAGCTCTCAATATTAAAGATGTTATTGGTACGTTTAGTGAATTTTCTCTCCGTTTCTTTCTTTATAATTCAGTGTACAGTCTCTTATATATTTGTATTATACTTTTTTTTACGGTTCAAATATTTTCTCGTAAGACATTTGAAAATTAAAAAGTATGAAGAAACAGGAATATTTTGATATGGGAATTTCAGCGTGACTCTCATTCAAACAAATTGAATCAATTTTATGTAAAATACTAGAACTAAGTCCTACGCAATTATTCTCTAAATCAGATATTTCTGCTGCATATATCTATGAAGCTCAAAAACTTTTTTTTGATGTAGCTTCATGAGTTCCAGAAGAATATAGCACTGAAAATGCCAATTTTTACGGACGAGATTTCTTTGTAGATGAGAGGGTTTTAATACCGAGAAATGATACAGAGATATTAGTGAGGCAATCACTTTTGAAATTAAATACGGGTATTGATGTAGCCTCTACGGTATACGCTGATATTTGAACCTGAAGTGGATGTATTGCTATAAGTATTCTTCAAGAGATGCTTCCTATGAAATTTCACTCATCTTTTGCTTTTGATATTTCTGCTTCTGCTCGTGAAGTGGCGACTATTAATAAAGCGACGTACGAATTAGAATCTCTCAATATAGAAGAGAGTAATTTGCTAAAGTATTTTTTTAATAGTTCAAATATTTCAAAAAGAAATCTATTTTTAACTGCGAACTTACCTTATATAAAAGATGGTGATGTAGAAAATATGGAGAGCTCTGTCATAGAGTATGAACCAGATGGAGCTCTCTATGGCTGAAGAGATACAGGGTTTGAGCTCTATGAGAAACTCATAGTACAATGTTTTCAACTCAAAGAACTTCAAAAAATAAAAAACATATATTTGTGTATAGAGATTGGCTTTGATCAATACGATGTCTCACGTCAATATCTTGAAGATATGTGACTTTCATTTGAATATTTCCAGGATAGTGCTAGTATACAGAGAGTAATTTATATATCATGATTTTAATATTATGAGCATAGAAGATTTTAATCCTTCTGAATCACCCGAATCTGGCTCAAATTGAGCGGAAATATCTGAAAAATATAAAGAACAAGCCCAAAAGGCGAGTGCTTGAATAAAACGAACACAAAAAGATGAATCTAAAGCAAAAAAATATGATTTTTTGCTCGCAAAGTTTCTGGTAGAGATGATTTTGAAAAAAAAATATGATCCACTTTTGGGTGAGCTTTTTGCTTGTTTAGATGCTGGATATGGTACAAACTTTCTTTTAGGTATCCTCTCACTTATATATCTTCCTATAAGCCATGAAATCAGAAGGGCTGGATGAAAGAATGAAATTCAGTTCAGTGCTCCAAAGTATGAAGAAATACATACTTTTGACTCTGATAATCTTCCATCAGATATTCGTGATAGAGTAAATGATTGGATTGGAGATATGGAACTTGTCGTTCAATTTGAAGTTTCATCTATTATTACAAAGCGAACTTTAGGACTTATTCTGTATGATGAAAAAGTGAGGTTGTTTACTTCGAGCGTATTTTCATTTTTCTTTCATGAAGTTTGAATCAAAATTAGTGAATCGAAATCAAAAAGTTATAGTGAATTCATTCTATGAGAATTAGAAAAAAGTCTCAAATTACATATGCCAGAATTAGAACAGAAATGGAGCCAAGAAGGCCTAGAAATATAGATTTGACTTGGGGAGTGTTTTATATACAATCTTCGGGCAAAAAATCCAAATTAAAAAGGAGTTATGACATATATTTTTTATATGCAAACTTCTAGATTTTTTATAAGAACTTTAATTATTTATATACGAATATATGGCTCAAACTCCTTTAAAAAAGGTAAGAAATATCGGTATTATTGCCCATATTGATGCTGGTAAAACTACCACAACTGAACGTATACTTTTCTATACTGGTAAAATTCATAAAATTGGTGAAACTCATGATGGAGCTGGAACTATGGACTGGATGGAACAAGAAAAAGAAAGAGGTATCACTATTACTTCTGCTGCTACAACAGCTTTCTGGAAGGATCATCAAATTAACATTATTGATACTCCAGGTCACGTTGATTTCACGATTGAGGTTGAGAGATCTCTTCGAGTTCTTGATGGTGGAGTTGCAGTTTTTGATGCATCTCAGGGAGTTGAACCACAATCAGAAACTGTTTGGAAACAAGCAGATAAATATCATGTACCTAGAATCGCATTTGTAAACAAAATGGACAAAATGGGTGGTGATTTTGATATGTCAGTTGAATCAATTAAAAAGAGACTTGCTTGAAATAAAGTAGTTGCGATTCAATATCCTATTGGTGCTGCTGAAACATTTGAAGGTATCATTGATATCATTGAAATGAAAGCGTATCATTTTGAAGGAAGTTCATGAGAAAACGTTACTGAAGGAGATGTTCCAGCTGATCTAAAAGATAAAGTTGATGCACTTCGACTTGAGCTTATTGAAAAAGTAGCAGAACAGGATGAAACACTTATGGATAAATATTTTTCTGAAGGTGATCTAACTATTGAAGAAATTAAAAGAGGTCTTCGAAAAGGGGTTTGTAATAATGATCTCTACGCAGTAACGTGTGGTTCCGCTCTTCAAAATATTGGTGTACAAATGGTTATTGATGCTGCTGTTGAGTATCTTCCTGGTCCACTTGATGTAAATGATGGAATACTCGTAGTATCTGACGTTGATGATATTGAAAAAACAGAAGAAATTAAGGTTGATATTTCTTCTCCACTCGCGGCTCTCGCGTTCAAAGTAGCTACTGATCCATTTGTGGGAAGACTCACATATGTACGAGTATATGCTGGTGTACTAAAATCAGGTTCATATGTTTATAATGCTACTTCAGGTGAAAAAGAAAGAGTTGGTCGACTCGTTCAAATGCATTCAAACTCACGAGAGGAAGTACCAGAAATTCAAGCTGGTCATATCGGAGCCGTTATTGGTCTTAAGGCTACAAAAACAGGTGATACACTCTGTGATATGAATAAAAAATTCCTTGTTGAGTCAATGGAATTTCCAGAACCAGTAATCTCTATATCAGTCGAACCAAAAACTAAGGCTGATCAAGAAAAAATGGGTATGGCACTTTCTAAGCTCGCAGAAGAAGATCCATCTTTTCGAGTACGAACAGACGAAGAAACAGGTCAAACGATTATATCAGGTATGGGTGAACTTCATCTTGATATTATTGTTGATAGAATGAAAAGAGAATTTAAAGTAGAAGCTAATGTTTGAGCTCCTCAAGTTGCCTATAGAGAAACAATCAAGAACATTGCAAAAGATGTTGAACATAAATATTCAAAACAAACTGGTGGACGAGGTCAATATGGTCACGTTGTGATGACATTTGAACCATACCTTACTGCTGAAGAAGATGATGAAGGAGGAGTTAAGAAAGTGAATAAATTCGTGAATAAAATTGTTGGTGGTACAATTCCAAAAGAATATATACCTGGTGTTGAAAAAGGTCTGAAAGAAGCATATGCTCGAGGTTATTTGGCTTGATATCCAATTGTTGACGTGAAAGCGACTCTTACATTTGGTTCATACCATGATGTAGATTCATCAGAACTTTCATTTAAAATAGCTGCTTCTAAAGCATTTAGAGAAGCTTGTAGAAAAGCTCAAGCTGTTCTTTTAGAACCGGTTATGAAAGTTGAAGTAAACACTCCAGAAGAATATATGGGTGATGTTATTGGACAAATCAATTCAAAGAGAGGTCGAATCGAAGATATGGGGAATAGAGGAATGGCTAAAATCATTACATGTTATGTTCCACTTTCTGAAATGTTCGGGTACTCTACAGAGCTTCGTTCAGCTTCTCAAGGGAGAGCAACGTACGCTATGGAATTTGATCATTACGAAGAAGTTCCAACAGCAATCGCACTAAAAGTTCGAGAAGATAGAGGATTCAAACTTCCTGATGAAGATTAAAAAAAAATACTCTCCAGAAATGGAGAGTTTTTTTTACATAAATTTCTTTTTCACCCAAAAATTCTTACAATAAATATGTCTGAAGTAACAGACGTCTAAGAGTTATCAAAAAAATTTAAATTTTAGCGATAGATAACGCTAAATAATCATATTTTATTTCATACTAACAAATACTTTTCAATTAAATAGAAGAAAATAAAACCCGTGAAAAGTAAAAATAATAAACAGACAGACTTGAGAGTATCTTGTTTTGTGAATTAACAATAAAATACGGCAACGTTTTTTTGAGTAGCATTTTACTCATTATACAAAAACATATGGATATTGGTACTATTGTCCTTTGAGTAATTTTTGGAATGGCTCTCAGTGTAGTATTATTTTTTATTTGGGAAAATAGGAAAACAACACAAGCTGAAACTAAGTCTGAAAAAATAGTCTCAAAGGCTGAAACAAAAAGAGAAAGAATGATTAGTGACGCGAGAGAGGAATCACAAAATTTAGTAAAGAAAGCAAAAGAAGAAGCTATAGAAATAACTTCAAAAGCTCGCGAATGAGAAGATAGAATTGCTAAAACAGAGCTAAGAGTCATAGAAAGAGAAGAAAAAATTGAACAACGTCTTGAGCAAATAAGTAAAAGACAAGATGATATTATTGTTCAAGAAGAAAAATTGAAAGAAAATAGAGATGCTTTGCGTGATAAGGAAGCAGAATTAGATTGAAAACTGAGTGAAATATCGAAACTTTCAGAAGAAGAAGCAAAGGAAATTTATTTAACTCAAATAGGAGATAAGTATAGTTTAGATGCTAAAAATCTTATTGATAAGCACAAAAAGAAGATTGAACTAGAAAAAACTGAAATGGCTAGAGAAATCATTCTTAAATCAATTCAACAATATGCTGGAAATGTTACGAGCGAAGTAACAACTACGGTTATTCAAATTCCAAGTGATGACATAAAATGAAAACTTATCTGAAAAGAAGGGAGAAATATTACGACATTTGAAAAAAATGCTGGAGTGTCTCTTATTATTGATGATACTCCTGATACGGTGTTTATATCAGCATTTGATCTATACCGTAGGTATATAGCTAAGAAATCACTTGAAAAACTTATTGAGGATGGACGGATTCAACCTGCCAGAATCGAAGAAGTTATCAAAGCCACTGAATCTGAATGAGAAAATCTGCTACGAGAGTTATGAAATCAGGTGCTGGAGGAACTTAATATCAGAAATATACCTGAAGAAATAGTTCCTATTATTTGAAAACTCCGTTTTAGAACAAGTTATGGACAAAATATGCTCAAGCATTCAAAGGAAGTAGCTATTATAGCTGACGCTATTGGTCGAGAACTCTGAGTTGATCAAAAATTACTTCGTATGTGAGGACTCCTACATGACCTATGAAAGGCACTTGATCATGATATAGAAGGAACGCACCCAGAAATTGGAGCAAAAATATGAAGAAAGTATGGACTTCCAGAAGAAGTTATAGACATGATTGAAAATCATCATGGTGAACAATTCTCAATTTCTATATATGCAGCAATCATTCAAGTGGCAGATGCAATTAGTTCTGTTCGACCTGGAGCAAGGAGAGAAGCAATAGAGCAATATCTCAAAAGAGTACAGGAAATGGAGGCTCTGGTTCAAAGTTTTAGTTGAGTCGACAAAGCCTATGCACTGAGTGCTGGACGTGAAGTGAGGGTATTTGTAAATGCTGTCACTATTTCAGATATGCAGGCTCAAAAAATGGCACAGGATATAGCTCATACGATAGAGGAAAAACTTCAATATCCAGGTGAAGTGAAGGTTTCACTTATACGTGAAACTCGATGTATCGAGTATGCTAAATAATAATATTTTTACAGTCAATAATTATGTACAATGCAAGTGAACTTAAGGTGTGAAAGAAGTTTCTTATGGATAATGATCCATATGAGGTTACTGCTTATTCGCAAAAAGTAGTAGGACGAGGTGGATCGATTATCAATATAAAGTGTAAGAACCTCATCAGTGGTGGTACTATCCCAAAAACATTTTCAGATAAGGATAATTTTCCACCAGCTGATATTGCAACTCATACCTATGATTATCTTTATAATGATGGTGAGACATACTATTTTATGAACAGAGAAACATATGAACAAGTTGAGCTCTCAAAAGTAACACTTGATGGAGCTGAATTGTTTCTTAATGATGGAGATAAGGTAATGCTTCAAGAATTCAATGGAGTCCCTATTAATGTTAATTTAGATGCAAGTTGTGTGCTCGTAGTAGAAGACACTCCTCCAGGAGAGAAATGAGATACTGCTACCTGAGGAAAAAAACCAGCAACAATGACTACTTGACTTGTGATCCAGGTCCCTTTATTTATAAATATTTGAGAAAATATTAAGGTAGATACAAGGACGAAAGAGTATCTAGGAAGAGCGTAAAATTACGTTGCTTTTTGTAGTATTATCTATACTATAAAACGAGATTTATTTTTATTAATGGCATATTTTGTATCCATTTTTTGATATATACGGAGCGCTTATTTATACATTTTGAATAGCACTTACCATTAGTTTTTTTGTTTTCTTATGGATTTTACGACGTCTTGAAACAAGATTTTGATATAACTTCCAATTTTTTTCACATAATATTCTTTGGTTTTTCCTTTCTGTGTTTTTCTTTTCACGAGTCTTTTATGTGATTTGAAAATGGAATGATATGAAGTTCATCACAGAACCATTTCAATTCTTTGTAATGAGTGAATATAACTTTTCACTTTTTTGAGCCATATTCTGATTCTTACTTGTATTGTATATACTTTGTAAGATTGAAAAAACTCCTATGAAGCGATATATAGATGGAGTAGTGCTCGCATTTTTAGCTACGGTGAGTATTTGATATATTGGATCACTGTTATGAGGTCAAGTTTATGGAAGAGAAACAACATTTTGAATTGAAATACTCTATACTAATCCCTTTACCCTCGTTCCGTATCAAGTTCCCGTTTTTCCTCTCCCTATAGTATATGCTCTCTTAAGTTTTATTATTTTTAGTGCATTGTATATGCTGTCACTTTTTGTTCATATTAGGTGATATATTTGATACCTAGGAATGATACTTTTTTCTACTATGATTCTAGTATTTGATTTCTTTAGTGGAAAACAAGATATACTCTCAATTAATACATGATTTACATTTCCACAACTTTTTGCTCTTATGCTTATTGTGTGGAGTGGGTACATGTTTTATAAAGTTTTTCATTGAGATACGAGTGGACAGGATACTCAACTTCATGGATAATGATTCGAATAAATTCATATTTTCTTACTTTTTTATTAGGTATTTTAATATGATTTTTTTTGTTTTATTGAGTTGAAGATATTTTTCTGTCTTTCCTATTGCTGCTCTTTTGAGCGAGTATAGCACTTAATTTTATATTTTATTATAGACAATTTCGATATGTGCTCCTGTTAATGATTATATGAATTTTGTTATCTCTCATATATAGTTCTATTCATCAGTCTCATATTGACTCTAATTTAGATATACTCGAAAGATATGAGTGACAATATGTAAATTATGCGTGAGTAGTGAGAGAAGTTTATAGGAGAGATGATTACCAAGATGAATATATTGTAGACATCCAGCTCGTAGCTAAAAATACGCTTAAAAACAAAAGCAAAAGTATATATTCCATTGTAAAAGTTCCTAAGAATTTTCAGCTACAGCCATGACAGGATATTGAATTTTCTGGTCGTTTTCAAATGATAGAGGATTTTGATAGCTTCGCTTACAAAAATTTCTTATTATCTAAATCTATATATTTTAGAACTTCTGTCTCAAAGGTAGATATAATTTCAGAAAGCACTTCCATTACTCAAAAAATATTTATTTTTAGAGAGCGTCTCATTAGCGTAATTTGAGAACTATATCCTAAAAATGAGGCTATTTTTTTAGCCTGAATATTATTTTGAGCGAGAGAAAATATTCCAAGTGATTTGAAAACAGATTTTAATAATTCATGACTCACTCATTTTATAGCTGTCAGTGGTTTTAATATTACACTTTGTATTATTTTCGTGAGTTTCTTATTTGCGTATTTTCCGATTTGGTTTCGGGTTATTTGAGTTATAAGTACTATTCTTACTTTTTCATTTTTTGTATGACTATGAGCTCCAGTTGTGAGAGCCTCTATAATGTGAATACTTTGATATATATTTATACAATCTTGAAGTCCAGTAAGGAATATTGTACTCCTTACCTTCACTGCTGTTTGTATGGCTCTCTGGTCGCCCTTAGCACTTGTATATGATGTAAGTCTACACTTAAGTTTTCTAGCAGTCATAGGGATTATTTATACCCAAGAATTATTTCAAAAAATATTTTCTTTTCTTCCATCTAGTTTTGCTATTAGAGAGGCATTCGTACTTACGCTCTCTGCTTTGAGCTTCTCTCTTCCTATTATGCTCTTTCAATTTTGACAAGTCTCTCTTCTTGCTCCGCTGGCTAATATAGCAGTTACTTGGACTATTCCTTTAGCTATGCTATGATGAGCTATGAGTGTAGTGCTTTATTTTATTTTTCCTCCACTTGCTGAACTGACATGATTTATAACATGGATTTTCCTTCGATATGACATTATGATTGTTCAATTTTTTTGAAACAAAGAAGGAGCGCTTTTTATTTTTGAAATATGAAACTATAAATTTTTTGCTGAATCATTATATTTTATTCTTCTCATATATTTTTTAATAATGTATCATCTCAAAATAAAAAAGAATGAACTTTAAGATGTTGCTTCACTTCACTCTGATGTATTGTCTGAAGCTAAATCTAGAGTTCATGCAGTAAAAACATCTCAACTAGCTTCCAATGTTTTGGCTTCTTTGTTTTCATTATCTTCAGGAATTTTTGTATTGAGTTGATCTGTATTTATTTTGTCTGTTTGAGTTTTTAGGAATGAAGTGCTTTGTTCCTTTGCTTGTAATGCAGATTTTTGTTTGTTGCGTAACGCGTCAGCATTCTTTTTTCACCCACCTTTTGTTGCTTGATCACTTCAAACAATTTCTGATATTTTTGTGAGAGCTACAAACCTTGCTTCAACTTGAGAGTCATCATTTTGAATGGTTAGTAGAGCTGCATTGTAGGTCTCTGTGTTTCAAGGAGATAAATTGAGTACTCATTTGTTTACAATATCTCAAGCAGCCATCTGAATAGCGAGAGTTAAATTTTGATCTCTTTCTTTTGGAGTCTCAGAGTGTGGAATATAATGACTTATTACTTCATTATACGCTTCTGATGCAAAAGAAGATACTTGAGCTTCAGGGTTTTTAAATTCTCAGAATATTCATTCAAAGTATTTTTGTACTTCTTGTGTTGCCTCAATAGTGGTTTTATCTGAAGAAACGTAGTTTAAGCAATTAATGAGATTTTTTGATTGCTCAGAGTCGAGTCAGACTTCTTTTATAACTTGATGAAAATTTTCAGCATTGAGTCATTTTTCTCATAATTCTAATCATTCTTCGTGAGTTAGTTTCCCTTGTTCCATAAACATCTTTATAAGTGGTGCATATTCACAGCTAGACGCGAAGTCTTTAGGTATTTCATTTGTATCTCATAGTTTTTCATCATCTTTTACTCAATCTATTCAAGTTCAAATTTCTAAGCTATAGTCTGCTGATTGATTGATAGTATCAATAATTTCGTCTTTAAAATCATCGCTTCATTTAAGGGAATGAGTTTTTTCTTTCTTTTCTTTTCATTCTCATCCATCAAGTTGTGTGAGTAGATCATCAGGATTTTCTTGTTCAGCTTCTTGTTCTTCTAAAGTTAGCGCTTTTTTTGCAATTTCTTTTCCAGCTTCTGGTCAAATTGCTCATACGCCTCACATTGCTTCTTGGCCTCATTTCATGTCTAATTTTTCTCACTTTTTTGCTTCGTACGCAATATCTTTTTCTCTGTTTTCATTATTTTCTAAATTTTCATTTATAGGGTTCCATTGTGTATTAGCTGTGCTCATGATTGTATTTTAAAAATATCCCTTATATTGTAACATATAAGGGATAATCATTGCAAGTTTGAGTATATTTCTAGACTCTGTATTTTTTTGGAATCATTTTTTCTCGAAGTCCTAGTGACTGTTCGAGTACATAACTTACTTGAAAGAGTTTTTGTTCTGAGAGTCTTGGTGCAAGAAGCTGGATTCAAACTGGGAGTGTTTCTTTTTCTTCATCCTTAGATTCTGCAAATCCACAAGGTATTGATATTCCTGGGAGTCAGGCAAGTGAAGCTGGAATAGTATAGGCATCTTCTAGATACATCTTGAGTGGATCTTCGGTATGTTGTCAAAGCTTCCAAGCGACACAAGGAGCCGTAGGTCAGACAATTATATCTACTGAATGAAAAGCTGTATTAAAGTCTTCAATAATAAGAGTTCGAATTTGAGCTGCTTTTTTAAAATACGCATTATAAAATCAAGCAGAGAGTACATAGCTTCAAAGAATACTTCGTCTTTGAGGCTCACTTCCCAGTCCTTCACCTCTGTTATGAAGATAAATTTCATCTACACCATCATTTGGAAGTTTTGAATTATGTCCATATCTTATTCCATCAAGACGAGCGAGATTTGTGGTTACTTCTGCAGGAGAGAGTATATAATAGGCTGCAACAGCAAATTTTGTCATTGGAAGTGATATATCAACAATCTCAGCTCCTAATTCCTTCATTTTAGAAATAGTATCCAGTATTTCACGTTTCACACAAATATCAAGCCCCTCTTCAAAATATTCTTTTGGAACTCATACTTTGATTCCAGTTAAATCCTTTGATTCCCATATATTTGCATTTATTGAATCATGTCCAGCAATAGACGAACCTTCATTCAGGTCTTCACCATTCATAATATCATATAAAAATGCTGCATCTTGTACTGTAAGAGTGAATGTTCCAGGAGTATCCAGACTTGAAGCCATGGGCATAACTCAAAAACGTGAATTCCGTCAATAACTTGGTTTAAATCATACAACTCCGCACATACTGGCTGGTTGTCTAATAGATCATCCTGTATCTGTTCAGAGTGATGCAGGCACTAATCCAGCTGCAACTGCGGCTGCTGATCCAGAACTTGATCCACCCGGGATTCTATTTGTTCCGTGTGGGTTTGTAGTAGCACCAAATGCAGAATTTTCACCTGAACTCCCCATAGCAAATTCGTCCATATTACATTTTCACAGTGAGCTCATTCCAGCTTCTCTTAGTTTTTTAATAAGTGTAGCATCATATGGAGGAACAAAATCCTGAAGCATTTTTGATGATCCAGTTGTGAGAATTCCCTTTTCACAAAAAATATCCTTTATTCCTATTGGAATTCCTGCTAAAGCTTCTTTGGATTCCTGATATCATGACGAATTGAAACTATTGAAAGAGTGAAGGTCAGAATCAATTTTTTGGGCACGTGTATTGAAGTAATCCCAAATTTGCTTTGAGCTTATTTTTCCTGTATCTATGAGTTCTTTGAGTTCTAAAATACTTTTATACGCAAGTTCCATAATGTGCTTTTTTTATATAAATATATATGATTAGTATAGTCAAAAAATAAAACATCCCAAATTGAGATGTTTTATTTTATTATAATGAAATTATTTTGTTTCTTCTGTTGATGCTTCAGTAGTTTCAACCGTTTCTTTTTTTGGAGCTGATGCTTCTTTTTGATCTGGATAGCTTACTGTAGGAAGAGATTTTTCAGCATTGAGCTCTTCTTTACTCATCTTGATTTCTTTGAGTCTTGCAGCTTTACCAGTGAGTTCTCGTATGAAGCTAATAGATTTTCTTCGAACTTTGAATTGTCGTAGTACGTCTATTTTTTCAATAGTACTTGAGTGAATAGCAAAGATCTTTTCGACTCCGAATGCTCCAACTTTTCTTCGAACTGTGATAGTTTTTTCCAGTTCAGATTTACCAGCAGTTTTGATGATAATACCTTTAAATCTTTGGATTCTTTCTTTCCCATTTTCCTTAATGATTTGGTATACTTCTACTTCCATACCAGTTCTTAAATCTGGTCTCCCAGTTTGAAGAAATTCATTTTGAACTTTTCGTACTATATCTACGTTTGTCATTGCAATATATATAAATAAATATATCGAGAAATAATTCTTTTCCTCGAAAAACGAGCATATCATATAAAAAAGTATATAAATTGCAAATTTTTATCATAGATTTTTTACTCTTATGTAAATATATGCTATGATACATATATATAATTATTAATAGTACAAAATATGGATTTTAAAAGTTTAAAAAATAAAGCAAAAGCACTTAAAAATAAAGCTGTAGATGCTGGGAAAGATGCTCTTGAATATTCAAGCTCTAAACTGGCAAGTTCAGGTTTCACTCTTAAAAATACGACAGACTTAGAGGCTTTTATACAAAAGTCATTGAACTCTCAAGTAATAGACTCTAAAACTTGAATTGAAAAGAAATTTAAAAAACGGGTTATTGTAATTTTCACAGACACTAAAACTCAATTTTTTTCACAGATGTTATATTTATTTCCAGTTCTGAGTGCAAAAGCCTATAGTCAAAATGTTTCTATTCGACTTGCAGATGTAAGAATGAAAGATCTCCAAGAGGAAAGCTACCAGATTACTTGAGTTTCTACTCTCGTAGTCTTTGAAAATACTGAGATTTTAAAAGTTATTCATGGTGAGGAAAATATACAAAAAGTTGTAAAATCACTGTCTTTAGATATAAATACTACCATAGATACTCTCTAAAAAATACATATGATAGAACTCTCTATCCTTGATCTCCTGCGACTTGTACTCACTTTTTTTCTAGTTGTAATCGGGACACTCCTCACTATAGCTATGCTTCGAGTTCTCAGAATACTCAAAGTTTGAGTTGAACTCGCTGATTATTATGATGAAGTAAAAAAAGTTATAGTATATTATGCTATGGTTCCATATGTGATAAAAGATAAAATATTTGAATCACTTTCGAGAGATAAAAAAAATACTGAAGAAAAAGACCCAATACTCTAGGGTCTTTTTTATTGAAATTCTTTTTACTTTTTGTACAATTTCTGAGATATTTAAAAACATTCAATGCCTCAAAAAATAATTACATTATCAAAACAACTAGCCAATCAAATTGCTGCATGAGAGGTTGTTGAGAGACCAATTTCTGTCGTGAAAGAACTGGTGGAAAACAGTATTGATTCTGGAGCAAATGATATACGAATTGAACTTATAGAGGGGTGAATTGAAAATATTCGAATTGTCGATAATGGTTCTGGAATCCCTGAAGAGGATTTAGAACTCGCCCTTGAAAAATATTCAACTTCAAAGATATCAAGTATGCAAGAAC
Organism: Candidatus Gracilibacteria bacterium; assembly: GCA_010119145.1. Classification (NCBI taxonomy): domain Bacteria; phylum Candidatus Altimarinota; species Candidatus Altimarinota bacterium. The sequence continues at coordinate 117,070 of JAACSU010000008.1, read as the reverse complement.
TTCAAAAAGTCATGACTTTTTGATTTCGTGGAGAAGCATTGGCAAGTATTGCATCTGTAAGTCAGTGTACTTTAGTATCAAAACCTACTCATCAAGATTTTGCAGTACAGCTTATAAGTCACGGCTGAGATATTATTTCAAAATCTCAAAGTTGAGCTGAGAACGGAACTAGTATTGAAATAGCCAATCTATTTTTTAATACCCCAGCAAGAAAAAATTATTTAAAAACTGCTCGTACAGAATACTCTAAAATATCTGATTTCGTACAAAATATTTCACTCGCTTATCCTCAGATAACATTTTCTTTGACTCATAACGATAAGCGTATGTTTCAATATACTGCCTGTGATTTATTAATTGAAAGAGTGTACCAAGTACAATGAAAAGAGTTTTACGAATCAATTGAATCTGTCGACTTTGAATTCGGATGAATCCATGTTACGGGTTATATTACAAATCCTAAGCTTAGTTTTTCTTATAGGTCAAAACAGATTATCTTTGTGAATAATCGTATTATAAACTCTCCCATTGTGGCCAAAGCTATTATTGACGCATACGCGAGATTTATTCCTCATGGGAGATATCCTGGGTATATAATATTTTTGACACTTGATCCTCTACAAGTTGATGTCAATGTCCATCCTAGGAAGTTAGAAGTGAGGTTTGCGCAAGAGTCTAGTATATTTAGATCTGTCTACCATGCTGTCAAAAATAAGCTCGAATCTGATATGATAGCAACTGTAACACAGTCTCCTGAGTGAAATTCAAGTCAAGACAAAACTAATATTGTTCATCAAGACGTGTCTAACTTAGGAGTTTGAGAAAAATATTATAGTTGATCTGGTACGAAGTTTAAAAATTATTCTCCTTATACAGAACATACATCAAATCCAAATCAAAAGACTTTTGAAGCTATTGATTTTACTTCTAGAATTCTTGATCCAGATCTCAGTTCAAGTACATGAGACTTGAAGCAAACTCCTTTTTGAAAAATAATCGGGCAAAGTCATAACTCTTATATTATTGTCGAAAATGATTCTGGACTCGTAGTCCTAGATCAACATGCTCTAGCTGAAAGAGTTATTTATGAAAAACTATCAAATGTAGCATATTCTCCAAAAATACAGAAGCTTCTTTCTTGAAATATGTTACATCTCTCATCATTTGAGATTGAAGTATTGGAACAAAATATGCAAACCATTGGAGATATGTGATTTGAAATAGAAATACTCTCCCATGGATCCATCCAAATAAACTGAGTTCCTGATTTTTTAAAAAAGGCCAATATAGAAAAAGTCTTTAAGAATATGATGTATGATATTTCTGAGATTTGATCACAGTCAATTGACGAAGTGAGAAATAAAATTTGGGCTTATACAGCTTGTCGGTCTGCTGTAAAATTTTGAGATCCTCTGAGTATCTTTGAAATGCATGGACTCCTACAAGATGCGTCACTTGAATATTCATCTACTTGTCCACATGGTCGTCCAGTTGTATATGAAATAAACTTAGATGACTTACAGAAAAAATATGAACGATAAAAAACTCTCAGTATTGAGAGTTTTTTAAAATTATTTATAGACCCAGGGAGCAACAGCATTAAGGATCAGTCACGAAATCATTAAGATGATGAGTCAAATAAGAGTTTTAGTAATTCTTTCTTTTGCTCAAGATTTGAGACTATCATTTATTCCTGCCATAGAATAGAGTATTCCATTAATCACTATAAATAATACAGCTGCAAGAGATGCTATATAGGTAAAATACTTAATCATTGCTCCAATAACTCACGTGACCCCTCAAAAACCATTTTGAATGTAACACGTATAGAGCTCACTATCATCTGCTCCTCATTTTACACATCAAGCTCCAGGAATTGGCTCCGTTACTTCGATTGAAATAGCTTGAGCTAAATCAGTCATAAAAAAGAGACTTATGAATATTCAGATGATGCAAAGTAATTTTTTCATAATATTTTTTAAAGAGTAGCGAGATCAATGAGGAATGTATAGGCTGCTAATAGTATCAGAGTAGCAAGTACTGTATTTACAATTATACTTTTCGCTTTTTTCGTTCTTTCTTCGTCCCCATTAGAAGTAATATAGTAATATCCAGCAAGTGTCAAGAAAAATATAGCTACTGGAGCTGCAAAGAAGAGAGCAAGATTTGCGAGTGAAGCAAAGAGATTAACTCAGTCTTCTATGACTCAACCAAAAGCAAGTCGTTTCCAAGCCTCTATTATACTGACAAAAATGAGAGCTAAGATAATGTAGAGTATCCTATTCTTTGCTTCGGTAAGTCGCTCTTCCTTTCCTCTGGAAGTCATAAGTTGTATACCTGCAAGGACGATCATAAAGATAGCTCAAAGGAAAATCATAACTTCCAGAAACAATACTATCTGATTATTCAATGTATAACTAAACACAAAGAAATCAAAGAAGAGGTTTCAAGAGCTTTCGCTACTTGCATTCCCAAAAGTATCTGTATTAATACTATCTCCAACAGTAGTTCCATCATCTTTGTAAAACGCTTCATAAATAGTTCCTGGAATATTTATGAATACTAATGCTACGAGCATATACCATATTTGTCTTTTAGCTGCTGAAAGTCTTTCTTCGTCTGTACCAAGTGATATCATCATCATTATCCCAATATAGACAGAAAATATAACAAGTAATCACATTATAAATCTTTTGATAATTGTGAGGATTCGAAATCCAATCTCTCAAATATCTCGTACTATATTTCCACTTGAACCTACATTTAAAGAGACATCTTGTATTTTTGATGTTCCAGGAATTTCAACAGCTTGTGCGAAATTGAGGTCAAATCAAAAGATAAGGAGTGCAAAGATTCAAATGAGTATAAATATTTTTTTATTCATAATTTTTTACTATTAAATAGTTCCTTGTGGGACAAGAAAGAAAGTAAGAACTAGGTAATTTACAATCAATATGGCAATCCCGATAGCGATATAGATGATGGATTGTTTTCATTTTTTTATTTTTTCTTCATCTCAACCAGAGAGCATAATCTGTAATCCTGCATATATAATCATAATGAGTACAACGATTGCAACAAAACCGTTGAGCCAATTGAGTATATTTGTGATTATGTAAATTCACTCAGATATATCACTTCTGTTTATACAATTATTTGCTTGTGTATTTATGAATCAACCAGATGTATTGTTGCAGTCAATTCTCCCATAAAACGCTTGAACAATCTCATCTGCTAGTTTCACGATAATGAATCAAAATATAGCATATACTATAGTCATTTTTCCGGATTTTATAGCTTCTTCATTTCCATTGGCTGTGACGAGTCTAAAAAAAGCAAAGATTGCCATCGCTATAAAAAATACAGAAGCAAGTGTTTTGATGAGATTAATTAATGGATAGGCTATGTTTTGTATAATACTTACTCAGAGACTTGCAGATACTCATTGATCAAAGGTTACGATTGCAAATGAGTAGGCTATTTGCATAACGATGAGTCAAATGGTAATCCAAATAATTCATTTTTTGAAATTTCCTATTTCCTCTTCTGTATTACTGGAAAAAATAAGCCTCAGACTTATAATAAGAAAAAGCACCGTAGCAATTGCATAAAATAAATTTTTGATATCTCTTGCGATTCGAATCATAGTATTATAAATCCCACTTTCTCCTCAACTTGATACTCATATGAACTGACCAGAATCACCGAATTCTTCAAGAGGATCATTTTGTCATAGATTAGAAGATTCACTTCCTATACTTCCTCAAATATTTACGTTATTTGAACGTATTGTATTATCTACAGCTCACGCCATAAAGATATTTCCAAATAGAAATATCAATGATAATATGAGAAGTGATAGAATGTAATTTATATTTTTCATGTACATAATTATACTGTATAGGTATATAATATCAGTTAATCCTTTTTGAGGCAACTATTAGCTATCATTCATAATTCAGAGTCTTGCTTCGATTTCTATATCAACATATTTTTTCTTTCGTCAATATTTTTTTCGTGAGTATTCTTTAAGAATTGCAGCTGCTTTTTTGTTTTGATATCCATTATCCCATATAGTTTTCATATCGAAAGGTCGGGTCGTAGAATTGTCTATATTGAGTTTAATATAAGCTGTATAGTTGGCTATCCCAATAATATCTTGTTGAGAGAGGAGAGGAGCATATTCTTTTTCCATATATTCAGCATCATCTGCACCAACTTTAAATGACTGAATAGTTCCAGCATTCCCAAATACTGCATCTTTAATAGATGGTTTATCTCATTTTTTAGCACCAGATCCTCAAATTTGAGCAATAAATTGGTGAGCCATAATGAGCGCAAGTCGATATTTTCTGGCTTCTGAAAGTATTTCTCCAAATGTTTCTGTGGCAAAGTTCTGGAACTCATCTACGTACATATAGAAGTCTTTACGCTCTGCTTCTGGAATATCAGCACGACTCATCGCAGCCATATTAATTTTAGATACAAATATGAGACCAAGTAGCTGAGCATTGAGTGCCCCAATTTTACCTTTAGAGAGATTAACGAGAAGAATTTTTTTATTATCCATAACTTCTCTGAGATTAAACGCTGATTTTGGTTGTCCTATAATATTACGAATCGTAGAGTTTGTAATAAACGGACCAAATTTTGCAGAAAAATACGGAATCATTTCTTGTTTTTCTCTATCCCCAGTATTTGCATATTCATGCTCCCAAAATGATTTCACGACTGGATTTTTAAGGTTTCTTGTTTTGTATTTCATAAATGCTTCATCTACAAAAAGTCTTGGTACATCTATGAGAGTTCCTCCATCCTCTTCATCCTCCATAAGTGTCAAACATCCATTTCTAAAATAATGTTGGATCCTTGGACCAAATATTTCATCACCAAATATTTTGATAAATATTTCAGTTGCGTCCATTGCAGCTCTATCCATTTCTCGCTTTCTAATGTCCGGGTCAGTGGCAATAATGTCTAACATATTGAGACCCATAGGTCGGTCAGTATCTGACGGGTCAAATACAACGACATCTTTTGCTCGCTCTTTTGGAATAAATTCAAGTACGTCCTCAACCAAATCTCCATGTGGGTCTATGACACAGACTCCATCCCCATTCCAGACATCTTGACGAGCCATATATCCAATAAATACAGACTTACCTCACCCAGATTTTCAAATGATATAGTGGTGTCTTCCTCGATCCTTTCTGTTAAAATAAATAGGTGTTTTTTTATTTCTATATTCATTCCATCAAAGTAATACACCATCTTTATAGACAGGAAATCCTCAAAGGTGTCTATGTACAAGTTTTGTTTCTCCAGTTACTGGATCTTTTTCCTCAAGCATCGTTGGGTCCATCGGAGATTTAATATTGTGAGGAAGAGGGAGTTTCTTATATTCAAGCCAATTTATAATCGGTGATTTGTTATAATTTATATCTGGCATATGAAACAAAGTTGAGGCTTCATCAGCTGAAAAAACAGATATATTTTGAAAAAATCCTACGAGTTTATGTCTAAATGCAAAATACCGACATGGAGTAAATATCCATGGGAGTGAGTCTTCATAGAGTTGAGGGTTATCCAGTGCGTTATTATATTCATCAGTAAATATAGAAGCTGCTGCTACAATAGCGTGCACCCCATTTTCTGCTGATCGTTTATTTGGAGAGGCAACAATAATACGTATCGATGTTTCAAAAGATGGCTGAGCTGCAGCTTCCCCCATTATTTTTTGAGCCTCCGTTTCAGCTTGATTGAATATTTTATACGCATCTCACTCACTTGCTCCGGGAGCATTATTGCTTCCTACCATATCTTCTGGTCATTCTACTAATGCCATAAGTGGATTCCAAAGCCATGTAAATGGTCTAAAAATAATTGACAACAATGTAAAGTTTCTTCATTTTTTATATTTTCCTTTTGCAACCAGTCCCGCTGCTTTTAGTGCCTTTTTATTCCATTTAGAACTGATTGGTTTTATAACTACTTGGTAGACAGCTTTGTCTTCTCTTGCGAGACCTCAAAATACATTGGTGAAGTTATTTATAGGATCATCCTCTAAATATTTAAATGTCTTTATAGGATAGACATCATCATGCTCTTTTCCGAGAGACGCTACTCTCATAGAATAACCCTTTGTTTTAAGAGTTATGTAATCCTCTTTTGGTACAAGTTGTATTTCAGCATCATTATATATAGATGTAATATGTTGTGATATAAGATTGACGTAGTTTTCATAGGTTACGATATAAAAACTTACTTCCCCATGTTCATACACTAGTTCGAGGGCTATTTTACTATGTCCGAATAAAAAGTTAAGAAGAGTATCTCGAAGTCCAGCTTCAGAAAGTTTATGAATGGCTTTATAAAACATAGACATCATTCCTATTTTTTCCTTGAAGTCTTTTTTTGTTTCCCGTTCCTTGTCGAGTTTAGAATCAGCTTTTGGAAGTGTTATTTTAAGGTATCTGAGATTTTTAGAATAAAAAAGCTCAAAAGCGAGGCGTATAGATTTGTAAACTATAAAAGTACAGGTCAAAATTATAAAAGCCCAGATAGCAATCGAAAGAGCATGTAAGAAGAAAAAACTAAAAAACGAAGCTATATTTCCAAAGAATCATTCAGATCAAGCATCAGAAGCACTGACAGCAGTTCATGAACTTCCTCCTCAAGCTTGCTGCTGTAAGCCACGACCCAATGCTGCAGAAACTTGGTTTTGCATTACAAAGAAGAGAGCTAAAATGGAAATGAGATATCGCATACACTTGGCTATAAATATATATTTGTTCAACAATAGCATAGATTAGTCATTTAAGCGAAGAACCAAGCTTGACGAAACACTGTAGATTATTATGATTGAGTTCTATATTATAATGTTTTAAAATGAAAAATTTAACTTCAGGAGGTTCTTTGAGAACGTGCTGAATACCGAGAGTACGAAATCCTGATGAATCTGATATGGAAACATATAAAATTCTAAGTCACTCATGAAATATTATGAATATTTTAGATACTGTAGAATTACAAGAAATTTTAGACACAGTAGCTTCAAATTATTGAATTGAAAGTACGGAATGTTCTATGCAAACTGATGTTTCTTTAAATGCTATTCTGTCTACTCTCCATCATTCTTTTCAAATAGAAGATGAGTCATCAGTTGAACATTTTAATAGGAAATTTAATAAAAAAATTCCAGCACAAACAAAATTGGTTACCGACCAATATGACATCCAAAAAATGAAAGATTTATGAGTTATAACATGAGAGGGATTCTAAAGAAGCAATTGACAATGTTATAGGATACATATAATACTTATAATACATTTTTACTTTTAAATATTTAAATATGAGTGAAAGATATGAAATTGAGAGAAAAATAGTAATAGTAAATGAACCTGGTATTTTTGCTGCAGCTGTTTCTTGATTTATGGATGGTGTAAAAGATAGTCTCGTTACTATTTTTGGTGGGGATGAAGTTATACGAGATATTAACTATAAAGATAAAATTGAACAAAAGAGTTAATAATAGAGAATTGTGATTATAAAAAATTGCAAAATACTACACTCTCTTTATAATTCAGCCGTTACTCAAACTACTATATATATGAAAATTCTCAAACAAAAGAAACCTAGAAAGTCATAAATCGAAAATGGCTCTCCTTTTGGATGAGAAAAACTGTTTTTTGAAAAGAAAACAGTTTTTTTATAACTCAAACTTGCAACAAATGGACTACTCAAAAGAATCACAAGACCGAATGAAAAAAATCCAGGCACTGAAAGATGCTGGAGTTATCGTGTACGCGAATAACCTAAAGTGAAAAATAGATATAGCAGAAATTAGAAAGAGAAGTGAAGATGACACGAAAGGAGGATATATTAGAGATATAGAAAATCTCATGGTTTGAGGAAGTATAGCTGAGTTTAAAACTGCTGGAAGAATAATGGCTACAAAATCTCATGGAAAACTTACCTTTGCAAAACTTAGAGACCACAGCTGAGATATTCAGGTATTTTTTATGCGTGACCTTGTAAAACTAAATACAGGAACTGAAATAGTTGAGAGTATAGAAATAGACGGAGAAGAAAAATCAGCCTATAAAATAGCAGAAAAATTTTGTCAGGTGGGTGATTATATTGCAGTTCAATGAGATTTATTTGAAACCAAGCATGGTGAACTCACTATTTTTGTATCGGAATTTCAAATCATGTCAAAAGCTGTGAGACCACTTCCAGAAAAATGGCATTGAGTTCAGGATATAGAAACAATCTATAGACAGAGATATCTTGATATGATTATGAATACTGAGAGTTTTGAGAGATTTAAGCTCAGAAGTACCTTTGTAAAGACTCTCAGAGATTTTTATGAATCTCAAGCATTTATAGAAATAGAGACACCAGTTTTATGAAACTCTGCTTCCTGAGCTGCAGCCGCTCCATTTACTACGCATCACAATGATTTTAATGAAGAGTTTTTCCTACGAATTTCTCCAGAAACAGCACTGAAAAAAGCGACTGTTTGAAGATTTGAAAGAGTCGTAGAATTCACAAGAAATTTTAGAAATGAGTGATCAGATCCAAGTCATATACAAGAGTTTTCAGCAATTGAACATTACGCAGCATGGTGGAACTATGAGGATAATATGAAGTTTACGGAAGATATGTTTGATTTTGTATTTCAAAATATTCCTGAACTGAAAAAAGAAGTCCTTGTAAAAGATAAATCTTGAGCAGAAAAACAAGTTAATTTTGCGACTCCGTGGCCAAGAATCGATTATATAGCGTGAGTATTAGACAAATCTGGAATTGATGTATCTCAGTATTGACCAGAAGATGAGGATAGACTCAGAACTGAAATAAAAAAGTCAGGATATAGTTGGGAGTGAATAGATAAACAAGTGACGGCTACAATGATAGACTACCTGTATAAAAAAGTACTTCGTCCAGGTATTACGGGACCAGCATTTGTGTATAACTATCCTAAGACTATGCAACCTCTTGCGAGAGGAAATGACACGAACCCAGATATAGTTGAACAATGGCAACTCGTTATCAATGGCTGGGAAGTTATTAAAGCATATAGTGAGCTGGTTGATCCTAAAATTCAAATTGCTAATTTTGAAGCACAGGGAGATGCTCTTGCAAAATGAGATCTGGAGGCAACCTCGAGTGATGATGACTTTGTTCTTGCTATGGAATACGGCATGCCACCACAATCTGGTTGGTGAATGGGGGTAGAGAGAATACTGGCTCTCTTAACAGGCCAAGATAATCTTAGAGATATGGTTCTCTTTCCACTTATGAAAACCAATACAAACGAAGAAAAACCTAGTAAGAAAACACAGCTTGCGGTAGCGCTGTTAAACAAAGAATCAAAACTTCAAAATTGGCAAGAGCTTAACACTATTGCTCATTTATCTGCTTCGTTTTCAGCAAGAGTCTGAAAAAGCCTTTTTGAAAAAGAGTCAGCAATAACTTCAGATGGACAAAGTATTCCAATGAATATTCAACATGCAATTATTATCAAGCAGGCTGAAAATAATCAAAAAATTCAAGAGTTATATAAGATTGCTAAAAATGGTTGATTAGAGGTCGTTCCATTTACTCGAGAAATGCTTGAAACGAGTGATGATAGTATCGTACAAAAAAATACTGAAATAAAAAAAATGTCAGAAGTTGAATACCTTGGAATACTTATTTTTGGAGATAAAAAACATGTAGAGAAGTTGACGAAAGAGTATCCATTATATAGTTAATTCCCCATGTTTAACTTCGATATTTTCCTTGCTTGTATTGGTATTTTCTTTTGAGAATTATATGGTAACTTTGTAGGAGGAGGGAGTTTAGTAACTCAAATCTTTCTACAAAATATAATATGATTTCCTATAAAAAATGCTATTGCTTTGGATAATGCAGCAGTCCTTTGAAGTGAATTAGGATTGCTATTTATGCTGCTTAAAAAAGAAAAAATTGAGAAATGGATGTGGGCTCTGGTTCTCGTAGCTCTATTTTGAGCATTACTTTGAGCAAATTTACTAAATATTATACCAAGTGAATATGTGAAAATATTTTTCACTCTTGCGATTGGATGATTGGTTATTAAAAATCTATTTTTTTGAAATTGAAAAAAATCGGAATTGTGATTTGTCGCAAGTCAGAAAAATATAATATTATTATGTGTTGCGTGATTTTTTATTGCAACATATAATGCTTTCCTCTCTATTTGAGATTTTATTGTATGACTTTTAGTACTTACTACTATATTTCATTTTACCTATCATAGAGCTCTATTTGTACTGAGTTTTGCATTTGTATTTGCAAGAGCTGTTGGGACAATAGAGTATTTTAGACTTTGACTCATAAATGTAGATTTTTATATTCCTATGTTTTTTACAGCTTTGTGTTCTGGACTTATTGCCTGATACTTTGTTCATAAAATTCATAGTGAAGTTTTAGAAAAATTTTTAAAATATTTAAGTGTGTTATTAGCATTGTATTTGATATTTGAACTGTTCTAATGTGCTTGAAATAATTTATAAAATAGATATAGTAAGATTGTACTTACTATATCTTTATAATATATAATATATGTTACAAGATTTTAAAAACTTTTTACTCAAAGGAAATGCTATTGATTTAGCAATAGGTTTTATGTTTGGGGCTGCATTTGCAACGGTGGTTCGTTCTTTTGTAGACAATATTATTATGCCTCCAATTGGACTCATACTTTGAAAAGTAGATTTTTCTAATTTATACATCCCACTTGATGGAAATACTTACGCGTCACTTGCAGCTCTTGAAGAAGCAGGAGCTCCAGCTATTAAGTACGGTCAATTTATTACTGACTCTATAAGTTTTGTAATTCTTGGATTTATTATTTTTATGATGGTGCGTGCTCTTTCAAATATGCAAAAGAAAGAAGAAGCAAAACCAGTTGAAGAAGCTGCAATTCCACAAGAAATTGTACTTTTGACTGAAATTAGAGACTCACTTATGAAGAAATAATTTTTTCATTTTCTTTCAAAAAAACTTCCCAAAATGGGAAGTTTTTTATTTATATTTTGACTTAGATTTTATTAATATTCTAATCATTGTAAGATGTCTTCTATTTCATCTTTGGTTTCTGGTTTAATAAGTGAGTTATTACTATTAAAAGTATTTTTTAGAAAGTTGTCATCAATACTGTCTTGTGGAGTGAGATTTTGATCGAAATCTCATGGAAACAGATCTTTACTCGTACGTGAATCTGGTGATCATTCTAAAATAGGATCAAAATCTCATTCATCTAATTCTAGGCTCCTAGAATTATCTAGCTCTTTGAGGAGCATTTGTCTCCGAGCGATAAATTCTTCTTTTTCACTAGGCGTTAATTTTATTCAGCATTCATCCTTTTCTTCTGGAGTGAGATCATTTGTAAATCAACCATCTTTTGCTTCTTCACAAAAATCTGGTGTATCAAATTGTGCCATATAATTCAATTTTTAAAATATAATATATACATATATTCTCATACTTTTAAGTGTAAATCAAATATTAAAAGTTTTGCATATTTTAGTAAGAAAAATATTACTTGTATGATAGTAATTTTTCAGAGTAGGACTCGAGTTATCGTCAAGCAAAAATAGTTTTAGATGCTAGTATTATATGCTAGAATTTATTATATATTTCACAAGCTGTGAAAATATAGGATTAATAAGAGTTTGTACACATTATTTGTTCACTTTTTTATTGATTTAAGAGCGATAATTGGTACTATGTTAAAAACTCAGTACACTCCCTTTAGTATACAGAAAACTTACCTATTTATGTGGATGCCGGGATTACAAAAAATACTTTCAGGATTACTCATTTTTTTCCTGCTCTTTTCTGTGACCCTTCAAATTCCATTTCAACAATATTTCTCATATAAAGCTTTTGCTGCACAAGATGAATATTATAACCTAGTGTCTATCATAGTAGATGAAGATACCTATAGTGCTGTAAGATCAAAGCTCGTAAGGTATAGTCGTGATATACAATGAGTTTTAGAAAATACAAAAGTTGTAATCCTTCCAACCCCAAGTGACGCGTCGGTACTGGATATAGCTTCACTCAATGAATCACTCTACAACGAATGATACAAATCAGTAAAAGATAACATTAATTTTGAATCACGACTTGTTTGAACTGTTTTAGTCTGAAAAATTCCAGTTCCACTGGTGTTTGATGGGGCGCAATCATGAAAAAGTATTTTACCATATGTCGATTTCACTGAGAAGTCGTACATATTTGATCAGCTAAGTTCTAAGTATCAAAAATCTGATGAAGCGAATACTGAACTAGAACCAGAAATTTGGCATGGGGTTATTTCTCCAAATACGTGAAATGTCTGAGATGATATTGATTCTATAAAAGATTACTTTGATAAAAATCATGATTTCTATATTTGAAAAGGAATATTTAATCAAAATAAAGGAATTATAGATGGTGAGGCTACGGAGGCGAATGATGATTATGAACCGTATGTATTTTACTATGATCAATTTAGAGAAAATAATGCACTTCAATACCAAAAGTATGTCTGATACCAAGCATACCTTCAAAATATTGAAGATATTACCTATAATAGGTACTCTAAAGACTTAGCTTGAAAAGTAAAAGATCAAGTACTATGAGTTCAAAATCTTGAAATAGCAGATCTTCTCAAAAATGTAGATCCAAGTTTTGATATTTCTGGACTCTCAAATGGACCTGATACTACTTGAGCTCCTGATGTTTCCACGAGATATATTACAGATAACGCAACGAAGAAATTTTTAGAAATATTTAATGGTTCTACGCTTTCTGAAATGAGAAAGCATGTATTTAATGCTGGGAGATATAACGAGGGGGGATCAAAAGTGAATGTAGATATGCCTCCGTTTCTTATTTCAGTCATTGATGAAGTGACAGCTGAAGTTATTAAAAATGTCAATACTGGACTTGAAGAAGAAATAACTAATCTTGTTGCATGAGGTTTATCAAGAAATATAGCTATTCCGCTCACTAAGTCTGTAGTCTGAAATTCTTCTACATGAATCTGAGCATCATGTAAACAAGAATATACTTGATATATTGTTGGAACAAAATCTTCAGACATTACAAACGCAGCTCAGTGTAGTGTGTTTAGGTGAAGTACCTTGTCGGGTACTCTTGTTGAAGCAAATAGATGAATTAATATTAATAATGTACAATCTGATACAGCAATGTGTTGATTAGCGATGAAATATGATGAAGCAAGTTGAAAGGTTATATCATGAATGAGTGGTTTCTGGGGGAAAAATACTCCAATAAACCTTGAATGACTTAATAATTGAAATAGTGGTTTAAAGCTATGAGAACATAATCTTAATGGTTGAATTAGACCAGTTTTTGATATATTGGGTTCGAAGGAATCTTCAGATGAATCAAAGATCCCAAGTCCAGTTGATTGTTTCATTAATCCTGTACTTACACAAACCTATAGAGAGGATTATTATTCTTATGAGAGAGGTGGTTCAGACTGAGATACCGTTTATGGTTGTAGAGTGCGTTTTGATCTTCCAGTGAATCCTTGAGATAATGTAAGATATTATACCGATTTTACAAATGGGTCTTCCAGTGTATGAATTGAAAATTCTCCAGCTGGAACAACTTCTCAAAGTAGATTTTGTTCTGCTACAAATATTCAAGATACAAATGTAGAAACTTTCGACTCTATAGTTTCTCAATGATGGACTCAAAGTACAGGGGGGAATTCTGGATGAGGAAGCTGTAAAATTAAAAGTTTAGTATACAATTGAAAAGAAATCCAATCACAATTACAGGCGCAAGTATGTACAAATAGTAGCGAAGATGGAAGAGAATGTAATCCTTGTCCACCAACACAAGTTTATACATACAAAAATATAAGTTCTTATATTTTACATACTTCTCCAACAAATGAAGAATTTGGAAAACAGACGAGTGCTTTATTTACACCATCTCTCCCAATTGATACTGATAGATATATTGATTTTATTTGAGCTAATTGAGGAACTGCACCGAGCTATTGATATAAAAAAATAGACTTTCCACAGTTGTTTCGAGTTGAGCTTGATGCGTGAGAGGATCTTACTTTAGAAAATGTTGAGAAAAAAACAAAAGACTATTTAGATTCAATTTCAGAATCAATAAATACAGTTATTGCAAATTCAAATCCTTGAAATCTTTCTGCGAAAGAAAAAGAAATGTATGAGTATCTCAAAACTTGAGAATATCCAAGAGCTAATGTAAATCTCTATACCTCTCTTAAAAATAAGGAGCTTGAAGTATATACAGCGAATAATCAAAGTAAGTCAATAAGTTATTATGATACTTTAGTTTTTGCTGTGTATTGGAATCAACTCAAAACACCTTCTTCGAAGTATAAGTTTGTTTTTGAGGAATACCTTAGTAGTGAGTTTCAAGACACAGATGGACAGTTTCATCTTCCTAAAGCAAAACCCTCATATGAAACAGCATATCTTGCTGCTCCTTGAGATGCTCAAAATATGTACATAAAACTTGATCCTGAACAAAAATCAGATCATCCATATGCTGGAATAATATCTCAAAATCTTGAACTGGAAACAACACTGTATGGTTCATCTATAACTGTTTCCGATTCGAGCGAAGATACCTTTAAATGTAGCCCTCCTGATTGAGTTCCTATATGGGAATGGATTCCGGCTGTTATTTGCTGGCTCAAAGATATGCTTCCTCCAACCATTGAAATTGGTCAGTGAAGTTGTTGATATGATACACTCTTTCTCAGTGAGGATGAGAGAGCTGAGATATTTGCTTGTGATGGAGATGTTAATAAAAATGGAATTAATGACTGTATAGAGTGAAAACTTCAAGGTGGTTCACTCAAAAATATTACAGATGCCGATAGGTATTATTATGGAAGTTCATGAGTTTATAAAACTCAAATTTTTGACGCTCAAGACGCTCAAGTGACTTTTGACAGTACAAGTACTGTGAAACAAGAACTTGCGAGAGTAGAGGTACCTAATGATCCCAATTCTGCTTTTTCATGAAATAACATAAGAGTTATTTATGATCAGAGTATACCAGAACTTGCAGGAGAAGAAGATTTGCTTGCAGCTCAAGCCTATATTTCATTTACAAATGTATCGCAAAGAGCTTCAAGATGAGAAGTACAATATTACTTCACTACACAAAGCCAAGATGCCAATGTGTATTTCATATCTCGACTTCAATCCGATGACTCTTCAGGAGAGAGAGTAATTAATCTAGTGAGTTCACGAAAAAAAATAGAAATACGAGCTGATCAATTATTTGTAAGAAACTATCTTGTTGAAAATGATGGGACTTACAGTTGAGAAACTGGTATTATTGCCTCAAGTACTCAAAATATCTACCTTTTTGATACTTCCAAACAATCAATTGATGAGAGTATTGCTGCTTCAACAAATCAAAATAAGAGTCAAAAGATGTATTTTTGAATAGAAAACTATTCAAGAGCTTGAAATGTTCTCCCACTGACGTATCCAATTTCCGTGACTTTAAAAAGAAATGACGAAGTTGTTTATGAACAGTCTTGAATCAGTGAAAATAATCTTAGCACACCACGTTCCATTTATTGAGCTAAAACAGCGTGAGTATATGAGATAGAAGTGAGAGATGGAACGTGATTTGTGAGTGTTAGAAATTTTGAAGTTCTTCCGAAGGCTGCATCTGTTTTAGATGTAAATATTTCTACCACTCTTATTGAAACTGATGGAAATATATCTACTCATTTAGTGAGTGCGCTTGACTCTCTGTGAAATCTTGCTTCAGGTGAGCTCTATGAAGTGAATATGGAAATTCAATGAGGATGATTGGTATTTGAGGATAATTGAACTGACAAAATTACTTCTCAAATTATAGAGTGATATAAGCCATTTAGACTTCGTTCAACTAATAGAGCATCTAACAATACTCTGTCTGTTGAGCTTCGAAATGCACAATGAAAAGTTATTCAAACAAAAAAATATCAAATACAAACTATTTCTGATATTAGACTCCAACTTGATAGACTCAACGGTGTTCCAAAAGTTTGAGGAAATCAATATAAATTTAGAGCAACATTCACAGATAAATCGGGGAATACACTTAGCAATCTCAATTCTCGAGTATATCTCTCTATTCCAAAACTTTACTGACAAAGTGATGATATTTATACTGAGGTGAAAAACTGAGTTGGAGTTGTATCTATGACAACCTCTACTCTTGCTTGAAAGCAAATACTCTTTGAACTTCAAGTGGAAGGATGAAATAACATCTATAAGAAAAGAAGTAACATCAATCCAGACAAAGCTATTCAAGTTGATCTAGCACTGAGTGAAACTAAGATTGAAGCTTCTCCAGACGCTAAAACTATAGTAGACGTAAGCCTCAAAGATAGATATGGAAATACGGTATTTAATAACAACGTCACAGAAATACAAGCTGAAATATTTGAGGGAAGCACTGCTATTGCAACTCTTTGAAGTAAAAGAAAAACAGTGGTAGATGGTAAAACTCAATTTCAAATTTCTTGAACAGATGTTCCAGGGACTGCGTATTTCAAAGTTCAATCCATACCAGATTTATCTGCAAATTCATTTAAGTTAGAGGGGCAGGCTCCATTTAATAGAGAACGACTTACTATAAACTGATTTACAACAAGTACTTGAGAACTTACAAGCCTTTGAAAAAGATTTTTTAAGGATTTTGTAGATGGTGAAACATTTATTTCTCTTTTTGCTCAAAAAAAATCACTAGAAGCAAGTGAAGCATATGCATCTCTTTCCCAAGCTCGGAAACAACAAATATCTCAATTTTGGGACGAAACAAATTTCTTGAGAGTCAGCGGTGTATGATCCAATGCTGGAAGTATAGAAACATTTTACTTTTGGGATAAGGATTCTATTGATTGAAATGCTTTTAACTGATTATATTCTGTTCTTTTAGGTGCTCCATACGGTGACTTCACTCAAAAAAATTATCTTGCAGGGGCACTGCTTTTTGACAGAAATAATAGTTCACTTGCCGTGAGTTCTTTACTCAATTCTCCGTATAAATATAACGATATTTTTTCTCTAGAGAAAAATGGTTTTATTTGAAAACTCGAACAATGAAGTTTAACCCAAGATTTAGAATACGGGGTGAATCTAGATGCAAATGGGAGACTTACCCTTGATATATATAATGCTGCACTGAGTGATTATGTTGCTAAAGTATACTACAACATATCTAATACAAGTACTATTGATTTGGAAATAAATGAAGATGCTGCTTATAGTTATAAAACTCAAAATGGGAACGTATCACTCAGAGATCCATCTGGAAAAACTATTTTTGAAGCAAGCAAATCTGGTAGATTTGTGAGAAAATCATGAGTGACTCTTATGCTTGATACAACGCATCAATGACCATGAATCTCACTTCAAATTATGCACGGAGAGACACTTGCATGAAATATGAAAATATCATGAAAATTTTGACTGAATATAACTCGTGATGAGCTTCTTCTGCAAAATAAACTTCAAACATTAGATGATACACTTATTGTTCATCTTATTTCAAATTCATACTCATCACGAAAAATATTAGACGAAAATAATAGAGCGCAATGGAATTTTTATTATAATGATCCTTTTGGAGATAATAAAGCTCTCAATGAATTTCATAAATGAGATATTTTATGATGAGAGCAAGCTTCAGAAGAGGCTTGAATAGGGTGGCAAGACACTAATACTATGTTGTTACAGTTTTCTGCAGGAGAAAGTGTGTGAGACGCAACAGAAAATTTTCAAAGTTTTTCACTTATTAATCTCTGAGATCCAGTCTTGTCCCTCAAAGCTCTTAAAAATAGCTTCCCAAATAATCCAAATCAGATTAAGTCATTTGATTCTACTCTATGAGAAATTATAGATGACAGTGATTGATTGGTTGGCTATCAAACATTTGATTATAATAAAGATAAGAGACTTGATATATTAACTATAAAAAATGACTGATATATGCAGTTATTTGAAAATAATGATACTCAAGGCAGATTTATCGCGCATGAAAATCTCGTGTATTCGGCAGATGGCTGATCAGCTAGAATGGTCCAAACCTGAGATTTTACAGGAGATGGATATGATGATATATTTTTTGTAAATAATAGTTGAAAACCTGCT
The DNA here is from genome assembly GCA_010119145.1 of Candidatus Gracilibacteria bacterium. Classification (NCBI taxonomy): domain Bacteria; phylum Candidatus Altimarinota; species Candidatus Altimarinota bacterium. The sequence goes on along the minus strand of JAACSU010000008.1, from coordinate 98,879 downwards.
CTGTATAATAATAGAATTAAAGATTTTGAAAGATATGATATTTCAGATAGCTTTATTTTGGATGGAAGTATCATACAAGCCAAGAGTTTTGATATGGACGCTGATGGCAAGGATGACATCGTTACACTCGATGATGCGTGACTTGTTCATATTTTTTATGGATGAGGAACATCACGAGCTCCTGTATTTACGAAAAAATTCGTTTGAGACGGTCAAGCTATCCGTATATCAAATCAAATTCTAGAATATGGAGGAGCTGTATATTTTGATGGTTTGACTCAAATAGATGAGCAAAAAGCTGCTGCAATATTACAAGACTCGTCAGAGTATCTAGAACAACTTAAAAATAATCCAGAAAATCCAGGATCTCCAGAATTTATAAACGAAGCTATGGTAGAAAGCTTTCTCTATACTTCACTTCCTTATGTGCCAACGAATTTCAAAGCGTGAAACTCGCAAACTAACCTTGTAAATACATTTGGCGAGAGTGTTGCAAATGTGTGAGGTTCATCAGAGTCAGAATCAATGGCTGGTCAGGCAGATGAACTGGGAGAGTTTTTGGATTGATATCAAAGTTACGTTTCATACTCTGGTTTTGAGAATGGTTTCAATCAAGATAAATATTTTCTAAGAGGTCAATATGCGAGTACTCAATGACTTCAAATAACTAAAACTTATAGAGATGTAAATGGTGAATATCTTCAAAATTGAGACAGGGTATTTTATGATATTACTATAAAAAATACGAGTAATACCCGAAAAAATAACATTGCATTTGTGGATGATCTTCCAGATTATTTTAAATTTAGAGATGATAACTTTACCGTAATTTCTCAAGATAATTTAGAAGTGGTTCGAAAATCAGGAATTGGTGAATATGAAATACTTATAGATTGATTTACTTTGGCTCCAGGTGAAGAAGCAGTTATACGGTTTGAGCTAGAGACATTGCCAATTGAGTACTGATACATGCAAGTGTGACTCTATGAAAAATGAGAATTATGAGATGATATTTACGGAGATATTATTTTAAAAAAAGATGAAAAAAACTGTGGGAAGACAGCAGATATATTTAGATCTACAGCAGTTCGATCATATCAGGCATGAACTGTTGAACCAACTTGTGATGAAGATGCACTTGATGTGTGAAATAATTTCCCTGAGCTTGAAGATGCAGATCAAGATGGTATTCCTGACTATATGCAGACAATTTTAGAAAGTACTAAAACTCTTTCATCTAATCCAGATAATGAAGCTGCAAATGAAGAATTAGTAAAATACGCAAATCAAGCTCTTGCAAATCTTACGAAAGATAGTGATAACGATGGGATATCTGATCGTGACGATAATATGGATTCTAGCGATTCTCAAAGCGATTTTATGGATCAACTTGACGCTATAAATCAGTCAATTGACGAAATATCTGATGAAGTTGATACGCTTATTGACGGACTGAGTTGTGGTTTTGGAGGTTGAAGTTGTATAGCAACTCCTCTCAACTGGGCTCCTTTGGCACCATGAAATGATCCAACGCTCTTTGGTATGCCTATTGGAGATGGTCTAAGAGTTTGAGAATGAATCCCTATATTTTCAGCACTCACTGGTATGAATGTACCACTTTGATTTGGTGGATGTATGCAAATACCTTCGTTTTGGCCAGTTTCAAAAAATTCTTATAAATGATTTTGTAATGGGACTCCTTGAGCTGGAGGATCACTATGAGTAACATCTCCAAGCAACTTTGTGAGACTTTTTGCTACGCCAACACTCACTGGTTGATTTTGAATCGCAGCATGTTTTGGTTGACCCGCTATTGCAGCATGAAACGCAAATCCTATGTGAGTTCATCCTATTGTTCCTGGATGAAACTGTATAGTTGCTGCGATGCCATTGTTTAATTGTGAATGAGGTGAATGAGATCCTACTTCACTTTGATATCCAATTGGATGAGGAGATTTTGATATAATTGCTTGAAATTGTGAATGAGCTATTACTCAAGTATCTACACCTCAAAAACTTGAAGATTCTTTTGTTCGAGACTACTTAGAATATTTAAGAACCGGGAGAGCTCCAAGCTGATTGTATGGAAAATATGAACAAGCTATGACAGATCTTTGAAAAAATGGATGAGGAAACTATTATCTTCCAAGCCAACCTTTTATAAATATTGGAAACTCAAATTCAACAGCTCTCATGTCAACATCAGTTGATATTGATACTTCTGCATTAGCTGCTTGAAATCTTGGTGATGTAGTACAAATAAACAACAAAAGAGTATGAGCATTTCCTAATTTCCTTATGGATTGGGTGGAGAGACAACTAGATGAAGTTACTTCAAAACTTACAAATCTTCCGAAAGTATTTGTCGTACTCCCCGAAATGTCAGGTCTTATTAATTTGAGTTGGAATAATTTTGCTAAGACAAGTAGTGATTTTAATCAAGAAAAAACAGAAGACAATACTCAAGAGAGACTTGAATATACTCAAAATATAGATGGATTACGTGCTCAAAAAACAACCCTTGATTGTAGTTGAAGAGATGCTGTGCGATGTCGAGCTATTGATTTACAAATCATATCGGCGCAATGAAAATCAACTATTGGAAACACGAATCAAACGCTTTCTGGAATTCAAGAAGTGTATGAATTCTTATGAAATATTCCTCTGCTTGATATCGAAACAGAGACAGTAGATGTGAGTATTCCATGGATCGATCAAACAGAAATAAATAAATCACTGGTTGATTGGAAACTTGCTGCAGAACAATGGCAAAGAGAAATAGAAAAGGCAGAGCAACGATGGTCACTATGAGCTGCTTGTAACTGAGCAACGACTGCTGAACAAGAAAGATGCCAACAAGAAAATAGTATAAAAAATAAAGCAAGTGTAGACGCAAAGGCTCTCCTCTATACCCTCCAAACAAATATTCAGATTCTAGAAGAGTACAAAGAGCTTCCAGAAAGACTCTCTAAACTAATTCAGGTAAAAGAACACTGGCTTGAACAAATACTCTGTAATGTTGAGATAATTGCTACTCTCATGTGAGAATGGATTAGTACCAATGGTGAGAGATTCAAAGCGTGGGTAGAGCTCTATGTACTTATAAAAGCGATTTTAAAATCATGGCAATTGCTTATTGATGTCTTTATTTGATATGAAGAAGAATGTCACGAATGTAAGAATGAACGACAGGATCTGCAGTCATTTATTTTTAGACTGGTTTCAGCAATTATTCCAAGTCCTCCTATAATAGAGTTTCCAAAATGGCCGGATATTATTTTAGACCTGTCTAATATTAGAGCAGGACTGACTGTATATCTTCCAGATTTCAATATATCTCCTCGTCCAATAGTATTACCACTTGCACCAAGACTTGTTCTGCCAGATACTCCATCAGCGTCTCTCACACTTCCAGAGCTTCCACTGCTTCCTAGATATACTCTTCCAGAATTACCCGATCTCCCAACACTTCCAAGTGTAGAATTACCAGATCTTCCACCACCACCAAAAATACCAAAACTTTTTGGGGCTGTTGAAGGAGTTTTAAATATAATGAAACTCGTTACAAAAGTGATGTGTATTTTGAAAACATCTCCGTTTGTTCCTGAATGGAGAGCTGGTGATCAAATTGCATTTCTTACTGAAAGAAATGGATACCTCCCAACAGATTTTATTGATATCCAACCACCTGCTTTTTCATACTCGGCAATTTCAGCTATCAAGGTTTCTACCTATGTAAATTTTGAATTTGAATCTGAGTTTATTATAGAAGCTGTAAGTAATATTATGGAACCACTTGATTCCAAGACTAGTAATATTGCAAATATGTTTGATCTAAAGATTTCTAATCTAGATTTTTCTGATGCTTGAATTGAAGACGTAAATATACAAATAGAAAATGACTGAAGTATTTCATCAGATGATGTATCATTTGCTCCACTGAATGAAAATCCAAATGGGATCTATGTAGTTGCTGCTTTACTTGCAAAGAAATGACAAGATATGATTTCATTTATGCAAGAAAATGCTGATGAAACTTTAGACAATACTGAGTTTACAAAATATGTGGGAACTCAGCTAGCATCTGTGGATGTTACTCAGGATCAATCAACACAAGAGCTGAGAAATTTATGGGATGAAGTAAGAAATTTGCAGTACAGTAAAGAAGATGCATTTATTGCATGATTACAAGATAACTCTTCCGAAAAATTTAAAGCACTTATTGATATACTTTCTACTGAAATACAATACTCACAAGACCAAATTAAAAAAGTAGAGATTCTTTCTGCTCCAAGTTTTATAAAAGAAGTTGAGAGTGATTTTGATAATAGTTCACGATTTGAAATGTATACTTCTTCTCTTGAAGAGTACAATCTCAATACACTTGACGCAGCTATAACTCTTGCCTCATGAGAAAGTGAAGCGACAAAGAAACAACGACTTGAAATTGAAGCGCAAGCCGAAAATATTCAAAAAAGAGTTTCGGGATGACTCAATTCTTATAAGGAAGGGTCTGAATTAGCTGCCGTTTCTCCAACTTGAAATACATCGACTTCTTCTTCAGGATGAACATGTAATCCAAGTGGAACCTATCAATATACCTATGATGGTATCTATGTTCTTGAATATGGAAAAAACTATAAATTGTTTGATTATACAGATATCTTAAAGGGTGACGAAGAACCAAGTATAGTTGATATTGATGGAGATAGAGATGAAGATGTTCTCTATCTAGCAGATGGAAAACTCTACTTCAAAGAAAATAGAAAAAATACTCCAACTGTAAACTTTGTTTCTGGTCCACCACTTATTTTAGCTGCATCTGACAATGATTTCTTCTCATGAGAATACATCGAATCAATCAACTATTTTGAAGAAGCTCAAGTGAGTGACGAAGCGATAAATATCTCATTTCAAAAACCAACTAATCCTTTAATCTCTCAGTTTAGACTGACGTATAACACACTTGTTGATAGGTATATGGATGAGAGTGACACCTACGTATCTTCAAATCTAGAAACACATATTGTAGATGCCTACGATTCTTGAAACAAAATTTTACAATCATCTGCAGGTTCAAATTATAAAATTCAAAAAAATAGATCATATCTCAAATACACTTGAAATATGTCTGGACTAAAACTTACAACTCAGAAACTTCAAAATATATGAGAAGTGCTGGAAGGTGGGTGACAAGTTATTATGACATCAAAAACTCCATTATATTCTGCGAATGATTCTTTTAGAATTCGTTATACATTCAGTGATGGAGAAGAGTGATCAACTCGAGTTGATGCACACAGTTCTATAGTATTTGATAGAAGTGCTACTATTACTTGAATAAATGGGAATGCGTATATAGACTCTTGAATACAGGAGGATATATTTGGGACAAATATTACAAGTTACATTGGAAAACCTCTCTTTAATGATTCTCATATAGTATTTGAATGAAATACTTCGACACTTTCAGCATCTTCTCATGTAGATGTAGGATATCACGATGGATCAGTAGTCCAGCTTGATATGAGAGAAGTCGAGTCTTATACAGTCTATGATCTTGGTAATAATAATTCTGATAATTATAATATTCGACTCTCTGTTCCAAACGATTTCTATTATGCTCGTATTCAAGCATTTAATGAAGATTTAATCTGAACACAGTCAAATCAAATACTTCTCTCACCTCAAACATTTAGTGATACACTTCCTCCTCAAATTTGACTCAATCAAAAGATTCGTATTCCAGTGTATCAAACTCAAACTGTTGATTTAACTCCATATATTTATGAGGATGGGGGACTCTCTGGTATTTCATCAGTTCGATTAGATATGGATTTAGAAGTAGACTCTGATAATGATGGAAACTCAGAAAATGATAGAAATACTCAAAATATTCAAATAACTCGAAACGCTTCTCGTATTGCCATTACTTTTGGTCCCTATGATGTGCTTGTAAATAAAAATATTAGAATATCTATTACGGATGATAATGGAAATACCTGAACTAAAGTTGTTCCTTTTGAGGTCTATGCTCCAGTTCCAGAGATAAATGATGTTGTTGATAATACTATCGTTGGTCAAATAGATGAGACTCTCAGTGACGAGCCAATACGATTATATAGATATAGAGGAGGGACGATTGAAAAACTTCAAGAAGCCACTCAATGAGACCTTGTTCCAACTAATATAGATTGATGATATGATTTTGAATCACTTCAGACGTCATCTTGAGTTGTTATGTATTACAATGATAGTCCATTGGCTGAGATTAATGAATACACTGGTAAGATTGATTTAAAAAGCGCTCTTGCAAGTATCCAAATACTTCCGTCAAATGATAGTAAAAATACTTCTGTGTATCCAGAGATTGTTATATACTATGCAAATACTCCAGTGTATCGACAGTTTATGAAGATTCCGGCAGAGGAAATTAATATAGTTTCAAAATTGAGTCAAGCTAGTACATGAGGGAGTTATCTTCACATTTTAAATCAAACTGATTATTCTAGTTTTAGAGTCCCACTCTGAGTTCCATATAATCCATGAAGTATATCTATATATCGAACATGAGACACTACAAGGACTCCTATAATGACAGTCTTCCAAGATGGAAGAATCACCCTTGCCTCTGAGTTTAGACTTGGATACAAATCTAACTGAGATAATGTATCATATGTACTAATTCAAAAACAAGGGAATCAAGAAGTTGCCGAACTCTTATATGACATACAATCGAGTTATATAGTAAGATAATACACCACAAAAAAAAGAGACCAATAATTTGGTCTCTTTTTTTAGTAAGAAGCTTATACTTCATTGAGTTTATAAATGATAACTTTTTGATTCTTGGCATTGCTAAATTCGCGAAATTTTGTAAATCAATTTGGAGTATTCTCTAAATATTTTGCAAGAGCTGGTCTATAGGTCTCAAAGTCCATAGAATCGACTATGAGATAGTCTATTTTATTATAAAGTCAGTATTCATAAATATCTGAAATATCATCTGTATAAGGAGTAATGTATCGTATTTTACTTCCAGAGTAATACGTTACGATAGGAAATCGTTCCATTATTTTTATATTTTCTGTATCAGTAATTTGTCATTGCAGCCAGACTCAAGCTTCTTGTTTTAAAGTGTAGTAATCATCTTTGTCTTTTTCTCAATTATAGTACACCATTGTAGAGAGTAGGAGAACTGAAACTATATTTCAAATTAGAAAGAGAGAAAGTATTTTTGAATAGTCATATATTTTAGCGAGACCAATTCAATATATGAGAAAGAAAAGGGGAAGAAAAATAAGAAAATATCTATTGAGTGTAAAAAATAGTGTAAAAAATATAAGTGCTGGTGTGAAAAATGCAAGTGATGTTAAAATCAAAACTCTCTCTCTTTTGACAGATTCATATATTCAATACAGCAATACTAGGAAAGGAAAGAGACACCATAGTAGAAATAATATATTTCCTCAAAAACGTGAATTATCAGAGAGATATAAACTTGGACTCTTTCAAAGAAATATTTCTGGAATATTTTGTGTAAAAAGTTTTATTTGATTTCTAAAAACTCGAGCAATAAATCAAGCCGGATCACGCGCTACAAAATCTCATAGACTCCCTTCTATACTTGGAGTATCGTATGGCATTCCTCCAGCGAAGCCAGCAATGAGATGATGTTTATCGGCAGTGAGTTCTGCAACGGCTTGTTCAAATCAAGCATCATCCATTTGGGTTTGTCCTCTGAGTTCAGCCTGTCTGAGGTTACTGGCTCATTTGTTAGTGAGTCCCCACTCTCATGTTAAATCATGTAAGAAATAAAGATAAGGAGAAATAATAATGATAAAACTCACAAAAAACAGTATTCATAAACTAAAAAAGTTTTTCCATTTCAGTTTTTTTAAGAGTGCGAGTCATAGAGCAAGTATTCCAATAGATCATATGTAAATAAATGCTTCTGCTCTGGTAAGATAGAGAAGAGCTAAAAGTACTCCTATAATAATAACTTGTTTTTTTTGTCTGAGTAAATGCTGTGAGGGGCTTTTAAAAATATAGCATTCTTCTACAAAATTAAGTGTTACAGTAAGAAGTCATAAAAATAAAGGGATGTAAATATTTTCAGACAAGACATGTATACTGAAATGAAGATACACCGGAGATAATAAAAATAATCCAACTACCAGCAGTGAGAAATAACTAGAAAGATATTTTTTAGATATATTAAACAACAGTATCGCGCTCACGTTGAGAAGTATGAGATTTACTATTTGAGCTGCCAAAAAATCATTTATTATAAAAAGATTCATTAATGCAATTGGAATAGAGTATACAAATCAAAACCAACCATTTCAAAACGAAGCAATACTGAAATCCTTCATAAAGTAACTCATTTGTAGATATGCAAAACTATCGGCTACTTTAAGAACTTCGTTTAGTTGCAAAAAATATGCATGATACAGCGTTCAAACAATACACAGAATCACGAAGAGAATGGTTGAAAGTTTCATATTTATTTTTTACTATGTCGTTCCATCATCATACCCTCATGCAGGAGAATACCAATAAAGAAAAATAACATATAACTACTCGCTGCTTCTTCAAATGCGTGAGTAAAGAGAGCCATAAAACAGAGTGAAAAATAGGCCGTAGCGACTCAGACACTTACAAAATCTCTATGTTGTTTAATTCGAGATACAAGTCTATATCCTATAAAAATTATAAGCGATACAAATATAGAGAGTCCAATAATTCATTGTTCTAAGAGGATTTGAACATACCAGTTTTCTGGAAGGAATCTATGAATTGTTAAAACATTAGAAGTTGCTATAAATGTTCCTCAAGCTGATTCGATTGAGTTTCCAATTTGACTTGCAGGTCCTGCAATCCCTAAACCATATCACATAGGATTATAAAAAAACATTTCAGCTGATCTCCCTAAGTTCTCTAATCGATTAAGAACGGATCAGAGATGTAAAAACATATCCCATTTTAGTATTATAACTAAAATTATAGGAAGAGAGAGTGCTATACCTGCTTGAATATACATCTTACGAGTTATGACTCTTCTGTAAATATATCTAAATGTTAAGAAGCTAAAGAGTGCGATGGCAAATATAGCTCATAAAATAGAAGTTTTAGAATAAGAGAAAAATATAGATGTGAGAATAAGAGTTCAAAATATTGCTATGAACGTATACTTTTGAGTTCGAGTGAATCTTGTTGCAGAGAGTATATATCCCATAAAAAGTGAACCTACAAGTGTGAGGTATACAGACATACGAATTGGTCCTCCAAAGGTTGCTTGAAACCTTGCATATCATCCTTCAACATTTTGAGCAAAGCTGAGACACGCGTTTGCAGTATACGTAGATGCTTCATTTGAATATCCAAAAAGTCATACAGTACTTTTGATATCTCAAAATAAATACCAAGGAAGAAAAACTATAAGTATTCAGAAAGTAGAGAGAAATACCATTTTCATATAAAACCGTATGTCCTCTTCTCAAGCAGGAAGGTAGAGACCAATAAGAAGTGCAAATAGAAAAAATACATCATATCGAAATCAAAGAACTGATGCAGCCTTTAGCTCAAAAAATGGAAAATATAAATACAGAGCACTACACACAATAAATGCTGTTGTAAGTCCGAGTAATGTGTTTTTATGATAGAGCTTTTTAAGTGACCAATCGTATTTTTTGTATTGAGTAAAAAATGTCATAAGAAGCAGAATGAGAATAATTCACTCTTTCCAAAATCTGAGTATATCAGTGTCTATTGCAAATTTGCATTTTAGAACCGTAACTATAAAAGCATGAAGTGGAAGCAAGAATAAAAGTATTCAAAGGACTATTTTACGAATCATAATATGAGGAAAGAAAAATATTTAGAAAATTATAAAAACACTTTTCATAATGTAAAGAAAAAGAGAATTTTATGAGTGATGTTGGATGTACTATTTTAATTGTATCGGTGTACAATTTGAGTAATCCTGTCTTCAAATAGTTTTTTATCGAAAATCTTAGCCTGCTGTTTACATAGTGTTGAACTATACTTTCAGGCCATATTATTAGTGTGGAACATTTGAAATTTCTCTATGAAATCACTTCAATCTGATTTTAGAAAAAAATCTCATGTTTCTCAAGCTATGACGCTTTCTGTAAGTCATCATTTTTTCAAAGCAAAAATAGGTTTTCAAGCAGCCATTACTTCTATAGGTACAATTCAAAAGTCCTCTTCTCAAGGAAAGATGAGTCCATCAGATTTTTGTACGAGAGAGACGAGATCATCTCAATATTGAGCTCACGCAAATGAGATATTAGATACTCAGTCACTTAATTCTTTAAGCTTTTTTCTATACTCTCCGTCTCAAATTATTATTAGATTTACGCTAGGTATTGATTTAAACGCAGTTACTGCTATATCTATTTTTTTAAACTCCGTGAGAGTAGAGAGGATAATATAGTAGTGAGTGTATTTCGGACTCATTTTTGATATTACATTTTTATCAAATCTTTCTGTTTCAATTGGTGGGTATAGAATTTCACTTTTTAACCTGAGATATTTGAGTACTCTTTTTTGAGTGGTTTTACTATTGCTGAGAGTTATATCATGACGTTTACTTGCTATGAAATCCCATTGTCTCAGTTTTAAAAATAATGAGTTTAACACATATCCTTTCAAACCACTTTGCGCATTTATACCTCGTTTGAACTCGTTCGTCCAATCCCATATATATCGTGCAGGGGCATGATAATAGACAATTGTTTTTGTTTCAGGTTTCGTAATAACTCAATGAGCAAATCCTGAACTGCTTACTAAAACTACGTCGTAGCTAGATAAATCCAGAGCTTCTGTACTTCAAGCCATAAATGGAAGGCAGAGTCTTTGTTTATGTGTTAACGTGTAGATTCGTTGAGTTTGGAGTTTAAAAACTTGAGGATGTATTTTGTTTTTAGGGAAAACTTTTCAAACTTTTTTTTCATCATATATGAGAGTGAAGACATCGGCTTGTGGATACATTTTTACCCAATTTTCTACTACTTTTTCTGCTCCTCACAATTTAACGAGCATTTCATGTACTATTGCTATTTTCATAGTGTACTATTCTATCGTGTATAAATATATAACTCAAGGATACAATAATTTTGTCTTTTATGAAATAATTGTTATTATTTTGGAAATTTATACTCCTCTCTTACACTCAATGAAAAAGTTGCTCCTATGACTTGTATTTCTTTTTATACTTATCTTTTTTGATTCAGCTTTTGCAATTGATGATATTACAAGTAGTAATTTTACGATCGATGTAGGGACCATTACCCCTACTCCTACGAGTCTTATTTCTGATGAAGCAGGATGAACAGTGACTAATTTTCTTGCTTCTATTCTCAATAAGCTCATACTTGTTTTTTGAGTATTTTCAGCATTTATAATGACAATTGGTGCATGATATATGATAATTTACCATGGTCAGGATGAATTCCTCTCAAAATGAAAATCTATATTTATGGCTGGTCTTATCTCACTTGCTATTGCACTCTCTGCTGGTATTATAGTGAGACTCTTCGCCTATTTGCTCTATTCTTAAAAAAACTATGACTACAAAAATTTTAAAACTATTTTTCTTTTGTTACTCTCTATTATGAGTAAGTCTGAGTTTTGCTGCAGTACCAGATATTGATTGTGGAGCACTTCCTTGATGTGGTGAAAGTAATATTGAGAGTTGAGATGCTATTTATGGAGTACTTTGAAATATTGTAGCCCTCCTTATTCAATATGTAGCTGTAATAGCAGTCCTTGCAGTTATGGTTGGTTGAATTATGTATCTCATTTCAAGTGGAGATGAAGAAAGAATTAAAAAAGCAAAAAATGTAATTATTTGGGCTTTGGTTTGAGTATTTATATCAGTCGCAGCATTTTGAATTATAAATATAATTAATAATTTTAGAGTTTAATGAAATATTTATACAGTATGATCGCATTTTTTGCATACCAACTCATGAATCCAAGTGTATTTGCTCTAAGTGAAAGTGAGCTAAAAGAAGGGATAATTCCTATAAGTTCAAATGCAGCACTTTCATCTACGCAGTCAGGTTTGAGTCTTATTGATTATCTTCTATGATTTGCGAGAGATTCTATATTTGCAGTGATGGCTCTTTTAGCAATTGGGATGTTTCTTTTCATCGGTGGGCGACTTGTGGTAGCTAGATGAAATCCAGAAGAATTTAAAAAAGCACTCCAAAGCTTTATATATGCAGCTGTATGAATATTTCTCGTAGCTTTTGCTTATGCTATTGTTCGACTTGTAGCTGGTCTTGATATCTAATAAAATAAATTATGAAATTACTGCTCAATATCTGTATTACTTTCTGTACTGTATTTATAATGGGACTGCTTCCAGTCGCAGCGGTAGAATGTGGATATAACTGAAATATTGCAAGTTCACTCGACGGATGTCTGAGTGATAGTAATCTCGTGAATGCAAGTGGTGATACACTCATAGAGTGAAATGTTAAAAATAAAATAGTAGATTGGACGGCTGCAATTGCCTGACTTCTCTGACTTATAGCAGTTGGTGCTATTGTATATGGTGCATTTCTTATGACTCTTTCACTCTGAGACGATGAGAGGATTAAAAAATGAAAAGATATTGTGAAGTGGTCTATTCTTTGATTTTTGTGAGTTGTCGTTGCTGGAGCATTGGTGAGAATCGTTGTCGAACTTGTATTTTCTCTCACGGCTTAATGTAATATGTCACTCAGGTACAATCTCAAACTCGGATGTGGTTTAACATTTTTTTTTACAGTATTTATTTACGCAGTATCTGTACTTTTATTTGATGATACACTTTTTGATTCGCACATATCAGAAAACGAGTTTTCATTTACTCAAAATGCATGAGATACTAAAATGTACGCAAGTTTTAGTGGTGTAACACAAGCAGATATTTCTCAAATCACTAATAAAATTATATTTGAATGATATAAAAAAAACTTTTTTGACTCTCAAAAGTCGAAAATAGCTGTATGATATATTCCTGGCAGTTTAAAACAAAAAATAGAAAATACACTCACTCCAATTTTAGAGAGTTTTTTAAAACAAGATTTTATAAAAACCTCAGTGTCAGAACTCTCAGTTCTCTTATATGAGCAAGAAAGTGATACGAGATGACGTATGAGAAATCGTAATATCCATCTATTTTGAGTTCAAAAATATTGAGAAGAAGAACTTATGAGTGTTTTTATTCATGAGTTTTGACACTATTATGATATCTATTCGAATAGAGATGTAGATAAAAGTCTGAGTTCTAAATTCTATAGTATTTCTTGGGAAGACATAAGTATTATTACTTGAGGTCAAAATACCTGAGATTTTGTTTCGGGCTATGCTATGACGAACCAGTTTGAAGATTACGCAGAATCTTATATGTATTATACTCTGCATAATTCTGATTTTTATGAGAAGTCACGCAATACAGTAAGTCTTGCAAGGAAATATAATTTTTTTAAAGATGAAGTTTTCCCAAATTGAGAATATATAAATACTAATTTTTCTTGAGATCAGCCTATTTTGAGCTATTATTGGGACATTACAAAGTTGGAGGTTGATATAAAAAAGTTTTTGCAATATACTCAAAATAACTTATAATCTTCTCATAATACAATCATATTTCTGTATATAACACTATGACTGTACTACTTTTTCAATACAACCCGTTATTTCTAGAGTTCATTAAGTTATTCCAAAGCTAGGCATTTACTTGCTTACTCCATTTCTCTTTTTGAGAAATGAATGACTTCTAAACTTTATAAAATGACGAAGCGTACATAATTTATATTATTATATAAACATGTACTCATGCGCTCATATAAGTTTTCAATACTTTATTTATTACATTATATTAGAATGAAAGACTTTCTAGACGAACTTGATCTTGAGGTTCAGTGAATTGTTCCTGATACTGCTTCAGTTTCATGACCAACAGGTTCTACACAATTGGAACAACAGAATAATTCACAACACAGCAATAATAAACCTCATACTATTGCTCCAAAAAAACCAGTACACAACCATAATAAACCAGCACCAAATGATAATCCATTGGTAAATAACAACTCTGGACACACTCAAAACCAGAATACGAAGAATAATACAGGTGCTAAAAAACCAGTTCATAATCATGCAGCTCAGGCTAAAAATAATAATGGACAAGCTCAAAATAAAAGACCAAATAATCATCGAAACAAACATCAAAACCAACATGGTTGAGATACAACAGGGCTTCCACAAAGTAATAAGTATGGAAGAAAAATAATTCAGTTTCCTGAAACAAAATTTTTCCTTCCAACTCTCAGAGAATGATATACTCGATATATTCCTATTGGGGGAAATAACGAAATAGGTGCAAAAAATATGAGCATGGTTCAATTTGGTGATGATATCATCCTTATTGATTGTGGAGTTCAATTTGCTGAACCAGATATGCTTGGAGCAGATTATTCTATTCCAGATGTTTCATTTTTAACAAAATACACAAAAAATATAAAAGGTTTCCTCATTACTCATGCTCATTTAGATCATATTGGAGCGCTTAAAAATGTGCTTCCAGTTCTCGATATGCCAACATTGTATGGGACGAAACTTACGCTTGGGCTCATTAAAAAATCTCTTGAAGAAGCAGGCCTTATGCCCTATGCTACTTTTGTAGAGATAGATGCTTCTGTTGCAAACACTACGAAGATAGGACAGTTTTCAGTTGAGTTTTTCTCTGTAAACCATTCAATTCCTGACTGTGCTGGTTTATATATAGAAACTCCAGGATGAGCAAAAATGGTTCATACTGGTGATTTCAAGATTGATCACACACCAAGACTTGATAAACCAGCTGATTTCGAGAGATATGAAGAAATTGGAAAAAGAGGGATAACTCTCTATCTTTGAGATTCTACAGGTTCAGTGACGAAAGGATTTTCTATGAGTGAAAAAGAGGTGTGAGATACACTTGAAAAAATCGTATCTGAAACTACCAATGGGAGATTACTTATTGCTGCCTTCTCATCTTGGATTTCTCGAGTACAACAACTTATTGATATTGCTCAAAAATATGACAAATATATATTTCTCTCTGGGAGAAGTATGGTTGAAAATATTGCTATTGCTCAAAAACTTTGATATCTTTCAATGAAGCCAGGGACTATTAAAAAACTGACAGTGAAAAATACTCAGTCAGTTCCTGCAAACAAACAAATTATTATTACAACCTGAAGTCAGGGAGAAGAATACTCTGCACTGAGTCGTATGGCTGAATGAAAGCATAATGCTATCACTATTCAATCAGGTGATACTGTAATATTTTCTTCTTCAGTTGTACCAGGGAACGAAAGATCAGTTGGAGGACTTATTAATAGACTTATTAAGTATGGTGTAAAAATCATTACGAAGTCTGACCTTCCTGTTCATACTTCAGGTCATGCGTATCAAGAGGAACAAAAGATATTCTTGAAGCTGTTTGCTCCTAAATATTTTATGCCTATCTATGGTGATTTATACTTTAGAACTCGACATGCTGAGACTGCAATGTCAGTGGGGGTGAAAGAAAGTAATATTCTTCTCCTTGATAACTGAAATATAGTGGATTTTGCTCCAAATGGTTCAGTATTTCGCTCAAAAATCAAGGTACCAATTATGGAATATGTTATTGATGGGTATGGAATGGGACTTACAACAAGTCATGTTATTAAAGCTCGAGAACAGATGATGAATGCTGGAGTACTTGTGCTTCAGTATACTGTTGATAAAAAATCAAAGGCAATTATAGGTCACATTAAACTTGAAACACGAGGATTGGTGTACGTCGATGAAGTGAGATATATTCATAGAATTATCATCAAAAAAGCTCGTGAAGTATTTGAAAATACGCTCAAAGATATTCCAGATATTGAAGAGAAAGATTTACTTAAAATACTCAGAACTGATTTGGAAACTTTTATTCTTAAAAAAGTTGATAGAGAACCTATGATTATTCCAATAATTACAGAAGTGTAAAAATAATGTAAGAAGCAAAAAACTCGTTTTTTGCTTTTTTTTTACGTAAGCTTATAATACAGGTCATAATTTTATTAAAAAATACTTATGAAATATATTCTATCATTATTCACGCTTATTATTGTATTGGCTTCTTGTGGGCAAAATCAAGATAAGGTTGATCAAGCAAAACAAGAATTACTCCAACAATGACAAGCGGATCAAACGCAACAAACCGTTGAAAACACGAGTTGAGAGTCAGACATTTCAGAACAATGAGATAATACAAATCAAAATGATTCGTATGTGGAAGTTCGAGATGTATCAGATATTCAATATATTTCTGTAAATACTATTAATTCTCAAGAAAGTATAGATGGAGAGCTTCAAATTACTTGAAAAACTTTAGATGATGTTACTACTATTAGTGTGAGGTTTTCAAATGAAGAATCTGATTATCCTGTAGATAATTATACTCTTCAGACTTTTAAGTCAGGTGATTCTACGTTTTTATACAATGCAAGCTCTAAATCCAAAGTTTTAGACTATGGTGAAAATGTATACCTCATTACTGCCACAAGTAGTACCTGAGAAAAATCTCAAACAGAAGTTACAATTAATATCCCAAAAACACTCACTGAAAATATTAAACAATCTGAGAGTCAATTAGCTGGGAGTTCTCAAGAATTAGTAGTATGAGATCTGCCAACGTCATCTCGATACTGAGAACCTATCAAGGTTTGAGAATCAAGCTTTACATATTCACAGATTAAAAGTCTTGAAGTGAAAAAAGAAGTGCTTCCAACAGTAAGTTGTGAAACACTTGGTGATTTTTTAAAAGAAAAAATGAATACATGGTATTACTGGAACACGTGTAGAGATATAGTAGAAGATGAATGAATTAGATTTAATCTCATAAGACTTGATGGTGATGCTTATATATATGAAAGGACGTATATTGATTTTAAAAATGGATATTATGGAACATATGAATTAGAGACAGGAGAATGAGTCAGTACTGAAACTATTCAAGAAAAAAATAAGGAACTTTGAGAAAAAGAATTTCCAAATACTCAAATAGTGGATACTCTCATGCGAGATATTTTACAATCTTAATATTTTTTCGTGTCACATTATAAAAGAATTTTACTTAAGATTTCATGAGAAGCGTTCTGTGAGCCAGGAGTTTGAGGACTTGAATCCAAGCATATAGAAAATGTTGCTCAAATAATTAAAGAGGTGGTCTCACAATGACTTGAGCTCGTAATAGTAGTGGGTGGCTGAAATATTTATAGAGGTTCAGACCTCATAAAAGCCTGAATGAAGTCATCAGATTCTCATAATATGAGTATGCTTTCAACAGTTTTTAACGGATTAAGTCTTAAAAATTTTCTTGAAAAGCAGTGAATTGAAGCAATAGTATTAGATGCTCTGGGTGTAGAATTCTTAGTGAGATATACTTCACTACAAGCAAGTGAATACTTAAAATCTTGAAAAATCGTAATTTGTACATCTGGTACATGAAGTCCATATGTTTCAACAGATACTGCTTGAGTAGTTCGTTCTATTGAACTTGAGTGTGATATTATGATTAAGGCTACGAAAGTAGATGGAGTATATGAGAGCGACCCTATAAAAAATTCTGATGCAAAAAAAATAGAGTCTATAAGTTATGATGAGTTTATATGAAAAAATCTACAAGTATTTGATCAAACCTGAATAATTCTTGCTCGAGATAATAAGCTTGAAATTGTAGTTACTAAATTTGATAAATTGAGTATTTTAGAAATTCTCAATTGAGATAAAACGGGGACGTCTATTTGTAGTTCTGAAAATTAGTCAACCCTAAAATCTTTGAAAGAAACTTCTTAATCCTTATAACTAGAGTCATACTTTATTTATAAGGATTTTATAATGCCTAGATTTTCATTGAGAGCATTTACACTTGTTGAACTCATAGTAGTGATAACTATTATATGAATACTTTCTACAATATGATTTGTATCCTATTCAAATTATCTCAAGTGAGCACAAGATTCCAATAGATTTTCTCAACTCTAACCAAGTATCATTAACTGGAACGGGATCTCAATTACAATCATTATCACTTATAGCAGAAAGTTGATGGAAGAAATATTCAAGTTGTCTTAGAATTTTAGAAGATAATCCAAAACTCAAAAACAAAAATTGAGAGTATGTTATAAAAACAAAGTCTGATGATATATTAAAAGTATATTGTGATATGACCACTGATAATTGAGGATACACTATGTATCCTATAGTAAATTGAATTAGGTCGTTTAGATCAACAGATAATAATAGTTGTAAGGAAGTATGAATGGATATGTTGGTTCCAAGAACAAAAGATTTATTTGCATATGTAATTCAAAGATATTGAAGTAGTTACTTTAGAGTAATGCCATGAATTTTTAAACCAACTAATGGCTGAAATTATACTTCAGTTGCTATGAACTCTGAAACAGCACCAGATTGGAAAGCTGTAGATGGTTGAAAATGGTGGCTTAGAGATACTCCATATACTGAACCAAGCTGAGATTATACTGCAAATTGTTGGTTGCAAGTAAGAAGTGTTTCAGACATAAATAATATTACTATTAATGATGCGTGAGTATGAAGCTGTAACTCATTATATTTTACTGAGAGCTATATTTGTTCGACGAATGATAAATAGAA
Source organism: Candidatus Gracilibacteria bacterium (assembly GCA_010119145.1). Classification (NCBI taxonomy): domain Bacteria; phylum Candidatus Altimarinota; species Candidatus Altimarinota bacterium. Next base: position 80,165 of record JAACSU010000008.1, on the reverse strand, counting down.
GAATTATAAAATATTTTTTGACAAGACATCATTTTACAATAAGATATCGCAGCTTATAAAAATTATCTCACACATCAATACCGATTATGTTAGGAAAACTTAAAAAAAGAAAAAGACTGAGAGTACACGGGTTTCTAAAACGAAGCTCTACTGATTCTGGACGAAACGTGCTTAAAAACCGAAGAAGAAAAGGAAGACACCAACTTACAGTAAGTTACCCAAAAAGATTCCAAGAAATTAACGGTAAATCTAAAATGCATATAATTGCTGGTGGAACTGCAAAAAAATCTCCTTTCGATGGAAAAGGTAATTATGTAAAAAGAAAATAATAATTCACATTTTTTTTAGTGATTTCAAAAATATATAGACTGAAAGAACGTGAGGTAAAAAAGGTTTTGAAAATATGAAAACCTTTTTTTTCTTATACACTTGTTTTTAATGTTCTCCCAAATACACTATCACATGGGAGATTTGCTATTATAATATCTGGAAAGTCTGTCAAAAATGCTGTAGTGAGAAATAAATATAGAAGGCTCTATTATGAAACATGTAGACCATATATAGATACAATCCCTAAAGATATAAGTTGCGTTGTAAAAACCAAGACTCAACTTGAAAATAATGATACTGCTTTAAAAAACTTTAAAAAAGAACTGATCTATCTCTTTGATAAAAAACTATGAAAAAATACTTAGATATACTTTTATTCACGCTTTTATTCTTCTTTATATTCTCATATTTTACTTGAGATAAACAAGAAAACCAGCTTACGTGAGTTCAATTTGTAGCTACTGACACAAGCCTCAAGGTTCCAGCTTGAATAAGCCTCAAACTTCAAAATTACACTTCTGAGGTCTTTTCTTATAATACGTGTGATAACCTTACTACTCGACTTAATGGAGAGCTCATAGTCTATCCTGAGAGCTTTTGTGAGGATAAAAATATTGCTGCAGGTGAAACAGATATTATAAATCTAGCGACACATTATGATTTGTTCGAAACACCTTGAAACTATATTTTTGAACTCACTCAGTGAGAAAAGAAGTATCTTTCCACAGTTGATATAGAATACAGAGGCACACTTTGAAAAGTATTTATCGGATTGTTTTATGCTCCAATATACAATTTGATGGCTTATTTGATTCATCTCTTTGGGAACTCTCTGTGATTTGCCATAATTTCAATTACCATAATCATAAGAATATTACTCTTATTTCCTCAACATAAAATGCTCGTATCTCAAAGAAAGATGCAAGCGATTCAGCCTAAAATTAAAAAACTTCAAGAAAAACATAAGTGAAACCAACAACAAATAGGGGTTGAACTGATGAAGCTGTATAAAGATGAATGAGTAAATCCAATGGGTTCATGTGGATTTCTAATTATACAGATGCCTATATTGCTTGTAATATACAGAATCATTATAGATATAATGTCTCTTAAAAATGAGTTTTATCTCTACGATTTTCTCCCTGCATTTAGTATTTCACAAATTGATCCCATATTTTTCGGTATGAATCTCCTTGCTTCATGAGGAGTAGTAGGTTTTTTCCTTGCCTTGACTGTGGCTGCGATACAGTTTGTGCAAGTTAAACTTTCTATAATGCATAGAACCAAGGCAGACACAGAAAGTTGAGTAGTATTAGAAAAAAAGAAAGATGCAAATAGTTACTCAAGTATGATGCCAGATCCAGAACTCCTCAATAAGTTTATGCTCTATGGTATGCCAGTAATGGTCGGCATATTTACCTATACTCTTATAGCTTGAGTTGGTTTATATTGGGGGATATCTACTTTGTTCGCAATAATGCAACAATTATTTGTAAATAAAATTATAAAAAAGTAAATATTTATTCTTGCCCCTTTCTTACCTTTTTGTTTGACACAAAGTACACAATCTCTTAGTATAGAGCGGTAATTCTACTATTAATAAATAATGTATTTATGAACACTCTCGCAAAGATCCTTGCTCCAGTTTTAGTACTGGTCTATACTGTTACTAGTTCTTATGCTGCTTATGAAGTGGCAAGTTGTGATTCAAACCCTGACTTTACAGCTAATAGTTGTAATGAATGTTTCATTTGAGGAACAGTGACTCAATGAGATAATAAGGGACTGCTTACTGATGTTTGGAAGAACACAAGTGATGCTTCACAAGTTCTTTTTAAAGAAGAACAAGAACTTCCTCAAATTATTTGACTCAACGGTGCTACTTGGACGGAAGTTAAGGCAAGTGAAAGTGTAGATTTTTGGCAGTATACTGTTGATCTTGATGCTCTATACGACGAAGAACAACTTGGATATGCTCTTACTGCAGGATCAGAAGTAACATGGATAGAATCAACTCTTGGAAGCGCTTACCAACTATCTTCTAACCCAGCTGCTGCCGGAGAAAACGTAGGTATTATTGCATATGATATTGCTACTCACCAAGTTCAAGAAGGTGGTGAACTTACTGTAGATGCTGATATTACTCGAGAATGTGTACTCTTTACTTCAGCTGAAGGAGAAACTCCAGTTACTCCAACTCCACCTACAACTCCAACTCCACCAACTGAGTTACCTAAAACAGGTCCTGAGCATGTTCTTCTTGCTCTTGCTGCTCTATTACTAGGATTTGGATTCCTTAAATTCAGAAGAAAAGCATAATAATTTTTCTTATATAAAATCTCTCAATTATTGAGAGATTTTTTTGTATTTGAAATATTAACCTAAGAATTAATTATCGTCAAGCTCATTTTTTTGTCATAAGAAATATAAGTATGGTACTATTAATATGTTTATTTGATTCCACAGAAATACAAATACATATTATTTTATAACATATTTACTTATGTTTACACTTATACAAAACTATAGAACACTCTTTATGATGTGTATAAATGCTTCTTTAGAAATGTGAAACTTACGAGCTGCCGACACAAATGAAGATGGTATGCTTACTTGAGATGAGTTTAATAAATTGACTGATGCTCAAAAACTAAGAGTTCAAAATGATTTAGGTGAAGAAAACCTTAAGAGATTTAGCGAAGCAGGTAGAATAATCTTTGAACAAAAAGAAAAAGCACAAGCTATTGTAACTCAATCTGCTAGTACTGCACATAACGAGAATAGTAGAAATATTGAGCAATCAACAGGAGCTCTTTCTCCAAATAAAGTTCCAAGTGCTGTAAATTACTATTCTTCTGGGAGATGTTCACAAGAAAATGTAAACAACTTGGTTCAAGTTATGAAAAATAAAGGACTTAATTATGATGGTTCTTGGGAAAGTTTTGCTCAAAATATTGCGAGCTTACAAATGAGTTTAGGTTTTACTTGAAACGACGTTGATGGGAAAGCAGGTCCTGGAACTATTACTGCTCTTAATGCTCAATCTACTGCTCAAAAAGAAGAAGCAACTCAAGTTCAAGCTAATGATAACCTTCCACTTGATGCTACAAACTTACGAGGTCAAGAAGCTTCAAGTGAAGCTGTTAATGTTCAATTCGGTAGAACTCTGAAAAGAGGAATGAGTGGTGATGATGTAGTAGTACTGCAAAATCTGCTTACGAATATGGGATATGATACGAATGGTATTGATGGTTCATTTGGTCCAGGTACTGAATGAGCGCTCAAAAAATACCAACAAGAAAAACTTGGTCAATCAGGTGATGGAAGAATGGATATGAATGGTGCAACCATGAAATCATTTATGACTACTAAATCTTCTGTTTCAAATACCAACGAAACTCAATCACAATCAAGAAATGTATTTCAAAAACTTGGTGATTTTTTCAAAAGAGGTGGTGAAGTACCAACAAATCTATCAGGTATTGATAAATTTATCGATGCAAGAAATACTGAACTAAATGCAATTTGAGAACAAATCACGAATGCAAAACAAAGTAGAAATCCTCAAGCCATAGCTCAAGCTCATACTGCTATTCTTGTAGCGCTTAGAAACAAAGTTCCAGTGGAATTGTACAATACTATTGCTCAGGCAAGATCTCCTATTGAACAAACTCGAGTACTTGATTTTATTTCAAATGCACTAATGGGATGAAGAAATACAGTTGAAATCGCTCAAGGCCGAGAATCAGCGAGAAAATATTCAGAAGAATTAAATAGACTTCAAACGAGAACGGGTGATGTTCTGAGAAATGAATGACTTTCATCTTCTTTTATTCAACAATCACTGGCAACTATTGATGCAGTTGAACAAAGAATCAAAGCCGGAACTCAATTTTCTGCAGGTTACAAATCTTTTGATTCAGCATTCTCAGTAAGAACGAAAGGAAATAATAATCAACTTGAAGGATTCAGTAAAGGTTCAATTGAAGCACTGACTATAGATTGAGTAAATGCTTGGGATATTCAAGAAACTATGTCAGATAAACTGAAATTTATTGATAATATGAATCTTGCTCAAATAAAAGATATAGATAATCAACTTCGATACATTAACTGATTAACAGTGGAATCTCTTAAAGAATTAGTGCAGAAATGACAAGTTGAGATGAATGTGATAATGTTTATCGCTCATAATTGTGGGAACGTATCTTTTGCTACAGTAATAAAAGACAATACTCCTGCTCCACAAAGACCAAAAGACAATGATGGTTGAACACCAAATAAACCAAACAAACCAGATAAACCAACTACAGAACCAACCACAGATCCTGCTCCTACTCCAAATAAACCAAATAAACCAGGGAAACCGGAAAAACCAAACAGACCAAACAAACCAGATAAACCAACTACAGAACCAACTACAGATCCTGTTGATGGAAAATGAGACACAAGTACTACTCCTACTACCGATTCTGCAGGATGAAGTAATTCTTGAAATGGAGCTCCTGAAACTGCAGGCGATAGAGGTGTTGACCAAGAATCTGAAACGAGTACTGGCGATAGAGGAATTCCAGGTTAAAAGAATCAAACATTTTTAGGTATTCTGTAAAAAGAATACCTAAATTATTATTTTATATTTGACAAAAATGAAAAAAACATTATTAATAGGATTACTATTATTTATTTCTTCTTGTTCTAGTTCTACTGAAAAAGAGGATATGAATAATACGAACCAAGGTGATGCAAATACTACAAGTGAATATGGTGAAGTTTCTGAAATTCCAGAAATAGTAGAGCCAAATGAACAAGAAGTATCTGAATCGTATATTGAAGGACTCGATAGAGGAGCTCCAAATTTATTTGAATAAATATATTCCTATGAAAGGTTTTTATAAAATCTTAAGAATATTGATCATAGCATTTCTTTTAATAGGAAGTGTAAACTATGTTTCAGCTGCTTCTTATGATCAAACATTTCCATCTATTAAATTACGGTATGGAAAAGCTTATTATTTTGGTGACATTTATCATAATAATTCTACAAATGAATATTATTTAAGAGAAACGAAAGCAAAAATAATAGAACCAGGAGATTACAATAAATGAGCTAATCCTTGATTTCAATCAACTGCAGCTATTGATGCAATGAAGGGATATGTCCCTGCTAAAACGTCTGTAAAGATTCTTCAATCTAATCCGGACTTCTATTATGTGCAAGCAGTTCCTGTTCAAAGAAAAAAAGATAATTTATCAGTTATCTATAATGTTTGGCAGTATGAAAAAGTATGAAGTAATTGGATAGATAGAGGTTGGCATAGTGAATATCAACCATACGAAATTACTTGGTGTGGTGATGGTGTAAGAGATAATTATATGGATGATATACACGGAGAAAAAGTGTATGAAACGTGTGATCCTAACGATGTAAACAAAGTTGGATTTGGATCAGGTGGGTGTAGTAATACATGTCAACCAATTACAAAACCGACACCGTCTACCTGTAATAATATTACGGTAAAACCAAATACTGGATATGCTCCTCTAAACACGAACATAAATTGTAGTGGTACGAATGCAAGTAACTATACAATTAAAGTAACACAAAATGGGAATACAGTTAAAACTTTTAACTCTCAGTCAGCTTCTTATAGTTTTGGAAATAGTGGAAACTACCAAGTACAATGTTTTGTAAATAATACAATCACTTCTAATGCATGTAAAGAGGATGTAGTGGTAAAACCTACTCCTCCAGCTCCGTCGTGTGATAGTCTTTCAGTATCTCCAAACTCTGGAACTCCTGGTGTAACAACTTCGTTTAATTGTTCTGGTACATCAGCCAGTACATACAAAGTTGTACTTAAAAAAGATGGAAATACGGTGAATACTTTTAATTCTAAATCTTGAAGTAGTCAACTTACTAGCGAGTGAAACTATGAATTTCAATGTTTTGTAAATAATAAACTTACTTCACAAAGTTGTAAACAAAGTGTAGTAGTTAAAAAACCACCTGTTGATAAAAAGTATGACCTTGCTCTCAGAAAAACTATAGTGAATCCAAAAGCTAAATATAATATAGGTGACGAGATTACATTTAAAATCACAGTATTTAATCAAGGGGAAATCAGAGCTAACAATATTCAAGTTACTGATTATATCCCTACTTGATTCAATCTCAAGGGAACAGTTTGGACTAAAAGTGGTAGCAAAGCTATACTTGATTATGGAAATATAGCTGTTTGAACAAATAGATCTGAGACTATATCATTTATTATCAATTCAAGTGCTCCTGCTACAATCAAAAATTTTGCAGAAATATCTTATGATGATGGAAATGACTGTGATAGTACTCCAGATAGTATAAATGGAAATCAAACTGGTGAAAAAGAAAATGATGGGCTTATTGATGATGACATTTGAAATGGATGTAATGCTGGTGGTGATGAAGATGACCACGATATAGCGGTTATTAAAATTAATCAAGATAAACCTAATGTATATCTTGTTAAATCACTTAAAGCAAGTCAGTCAGCTGACGTGAAAGTTTGAGAGAGAGTAAACTATGTCATTAAAATATTTAATGATAGCTCTGTTGAAGCTAAAAATTATAAAGTAGAAGACCATTTTACTATAGCTTCTAATTGAGCTCTAGCTATTGTTCCATCAAGTGATTGGATAGTGACTAATGGTATCGCAGAATACAAGAATCTTATAAATATACCTGCAAAAGGTAGTGTTTCACTAAATATTTCATTTACTATTACAGATAAAGCTAATGGTAAAGTACGAAACCTCGCAGTAGTATGTGAAGGAACAAATACAGATTGTAACCCAACTCCTCCACCAGTATGTGATGATGATAAAGAAGTTGGAACACCTGAATGATGTGTGGAAGTTGAAGTTCAACCTGATGTATACCTTATTAAGTCACTCAAGGCAGGTCAATCTGCTGATGTGAAAGTCTGAGATAGAGTAAACTATGTTATAAAAGTTTTCAATACAAGTAATGTTGTTGCAAAGAACTTTAAAGTAGAGGATCAATTCTTTGATGCTTCAAATGGAGGATTAAAACTGGTACCTTCAACAGATTGGATTCTTTCAAGTGATGGAAAAATCGCAGAATACAAGAGTCTTATAAATATACCTGCAAAAGGTAGTGTTTCATTAAATATTTCATTTACTATTACAGATAAAGCGAATGGCAAAGTACGAAATCTCGCAGTAGTATGTGAAGGAACAAATATAGATTGTAACCCAACTCCTCCACCAGTATGTGATGATGACAAAGAAGTCGGAACACCTGAATGATGTGTGGAAGTTGAAGTTAATTTGAGTTGTGATACATTTACAGCTACTCCAAATAGTGGAAGAAACTCTCTTACTACTACACTTAATTGTAGTGGGACAAATGTTTCAACCTATAAAATAGTTGTAAAAGATAGAAACTGAAGTGTTGTTAATACTATTAATAATGCTTCTGGAAATGTTACACTCAATACCGTTTGAAATTATACAGCAAGTTGTCTCATTAATGGGCAAACTACTACAGTTCCAAAATGTGAACAATCTCTTTCTGTGACAAACGGTTGAGGTGGTGGATGACAAAATCCAAGTTGTAATCAAATTACAAAAAGTGGAAATGAAGTGACATGTTTCTGAAATTATTCTACAGAAAAGTTTGTACTTCAATGTGGTACCAATGAAGATGGAAGTTTAAAATACCTCGCTGCTAAAACAGCTATAGCAACTTGAGAATCAAGTGGAAGAACGAAAGCTACATTTACTTGTGCTGATGACGCTACACCAGTATGTTATGGTGGAAGATCAAGATCAAGTAGTACTAGTACATCTATTTCTTCTGACTTTGTAACTACAAATCAATGTACTATTCAAGAAAATCCTATTTGTGGAGACGGAGTAGTACAAGTTGATAGAGGAGAACAATGTGACTATGGTCGAAGTGGAACAGTCGGAGACCCTTACGGAAACTGGGGAAGTTGTAGAAAACCAGGAACAGCGAATCAATGTACCATTCCAGGAGGTGGAGGTGGTGGTGGTTCAAACGGTGGAGGAACTACTACTCCAACTTGAGATCCTGTATGTGGAAATCCTAACGGTTGTGTTATGACAACTCCAAATGGAGGAGAACTTATATTTGGTCCAAAATGAGATATCATAGTTGGGCATACTCAAAATCCAATGTTTTCTAAATGAGAAATACCATACCTCAAGAATAATTCAGATTATGATTTATCATTTGATCAACTTTGTTCAAAAAAACTAAGTGGTACTTCTCTTACTGATGGAGAGTTCTGTGCTTCACTTGAAAATAAAATCATTTATGCATATGAAACTATTTATCTAGTTAAAAAAGGAAATGGTTACGTAGTACAAGGTAGATACCCAAACCCTCCTTCAAGTGAAAATGCTGCACTCTACCCAGTATTTACAGCTAATAAAGCTGGAATACCTGCAGGAAGCAGTTATGGAGCAAACGTTATTTCAACTACAGTCAAAAAAGGACCTATCGATTACTACAGTGCTTACTTCGCAGGGAAGTTAAATGTTCGAGTTGCTAAACCAGCAGTCACTACGATTGGATGAGGAACTTCTTATGTAAAAGATACTACGACAGCTGATATTAAAAAAGTAACAGAATGAGTTTCTGGATATGATGATAATAAAAACTTCGTTGGGACTTCAGTGAGTGATTCTTGAATCTCAAGTTATGCAGATGATGTTACCAATGTTGGAGCTGTTTGAAATTCAAAAGATGATAATAAAAATGTTACGACAACAAAAGATACTATCAAAACTACTACGACTAATACGACCTTTAAAACTTACAATGGTTTAGAAAATGTATATATTGTAAAAGCAAATGGTAATTATACTCTTTCGAGTCAAGATTATTCTAAAATAGCAGGGCTCACTGAAGCTACTACGTATATTGTAGAAGGTGGAAATCTTACTATTAATAAAGACATCAAAGATGTCAATGAAAATATAGCATTTGTTGTAAAAGGATGAAATATTATTATTAATGCTGATGTAAACCATATAGATGGTACATATATTGCAATTCCAGTTAATGGGAAAGGATGAAATATTATTTCTTCTAAAGATACAAATAAACAGCTAGTTGTAAACGGATCTCTTTACGGAGATATTAGTCAACTCGTTGAAAGTAGATACTATGTTTCTAGTAAAGATAGTAAATTACTATCAGTTGGTACTATCGTTAGTTTTGGTTCTAGAATATTTCATAAACCAGCTCCTCTTGTGAGTCAGTTTATCTGAGAATATCTTAATACGACAAAAGTAGCGAAATAGTTATTTTTGAAATAAAAACAACACTCATTTATGAGTGTTGTTTTTTTGCTTTTGACTCTGGGCTTGAAAAACAAGGACTTTCAGTATAATACGCTTAATACATACTATAAATTAGAAACTATGAGAGTACTGACATGAGTAAAACCAACTGGAGATGGGATGCATCTTTGAAATTATCTTGGTATGTTTCGACCATTTATGAATCAAGCGAGATGACATGAGGCATTTTTATTTTTACCAGATTTTCATTCTCTTACGTCAGTTCATGATGCAAAGAAGCTCAGTGCTAACAAAAAGAGACTTGCCTGTGAGCTCTTTGCTCTCATGCCAGATGATGCTCCATTTACAGTATTTGAGCAGTCTGAGATGCAATACATAAACGATATTTCATGGATTATATCAAGTGTTACTCCATATAGTTTAATGCTTCGAGCTCATAGTTTCAAAGATAGCCAAACGAAAAATTCAGATATCAATATGGCAGTGTTTAACTATCCTATTTTAATGGCAGCAGATATAATTGGTTATGATGTTGATCTTGTTCCAGTTGGACGTGATCAGCAACAACATCTTGAATTTACGAGAGATATCGCTTGAAATTTCAATAGAACCTATGATACAGAGTTTTTTAAACTTCCTGATGCATATATACAAGATGATGTTGCACTTATTCCTGGATTAGATGGCCGAAAAATGAGTAAAAGTTATGACAACTTCATAGGTGTATTTGACGACGAGAAAACTCTCAAAAAAAGAGTAATGTCAATCGTCACAGATGATAAATGACTTGATGACATCAAGGATCCAGATACTTGTAACGTATTTGCCTTAATACAGTTTTTTGCTAATAGTCAGAGAGTAGAAACTATTCGCCAAAAATACCTTGCAGGTTGATATGGATATGGACACGCTAAGCTGGAACTCTTGGAAATACTATGAGAGTATTTTCATGATGCGAGACTTAAATATACACAATATATGGATAACTTTGCACTCGTTCAAGCGAAACTTGATATTGGAAATAAGCGAGCAAACCAGCTACACTGAGATAAATATCATGAATTGAAAAAAATTGTCTGACTGAGTTAAAAAAATAAGCCATTCAGGCTTATTTTTTAGTATCACATTTCATAATCAAATCTGCCTATCTCATCATTATATTTATAGATGATTCCATAATCAGCATCACTATATTGCTGATAATCAGTTGGTATGAATTGTATGTATTTTTCATCGAATAATTTTTGAGTTCTTTGTGCTGATTCTTCCTCTGGATTATCTTTTACATATTGTGCGTCGGCTTGTTCTATATAGAGGAGGTTTATTTCTCGAATTGCTTTTACAAGGTAGTTCGTACATTGAGTATCGTCAAGAATATCATTTTCATTTTCTTCTGTAAGTACTGGCAGAACTAACTTACTATCAGCTTCTATTGCTGCTACCATTTCTGCACTTATTGGAAGATTTTCTTGAGTGATATAATTATAGGCATCATTTATTTTCTGCGTCATAAATGTACAGGAATCTTCACTGCTTCATAAACTTTTAGCAAGTGAAAGAAACATAAAAATAGATTTTTCTCGTTCTCATCCCTTTCATTGCATAATAGCTGCGAGAACCTTTGCTCACGATGGAGCATCTTCTTGTGCTGCTACGACTTTATAATATTGGGAAGAGGTTGTACCATCTTGCATATAAAAATAATATATATAGGCAAGGTAGTAGGGTATTTTATAACTTTTACAAGGATTTTTAAATTGAGGATCGTTTTGTATTTTTTCTAGGTCATTTTCCTTAAAAATGAGATCTATTTTATCAGAATCACAAAAATTTTTAACCCCTTTGAGTCCAAGAGCTTCTCACTGCAATATATTGTCTTGATTTTTTGATTCTGAAAATTTTCATCCAACTCCATCGTTAGATGGAAGCAGGAGTTCACCTATCACATATGGGCTTTCAAAATATGGATTGAGATCTGTAATAATTTGCATCATGGCTCATAGATATTTTTTGTATTCACCATCAATAGCATTTGAGCCTATATATTGAATAGCTTGCAACCAATATAAATCAGCAATAACATTTCTAAATCCAAAACTCGAAGCTTCTGCTGCTTCTGAGGTTGGAAGCATTTCCGGGTGATTGACGTACAATGACTGAATTTGTTTTTCCTTCATATAATTCAAAGTATTAACGTAATGAAATCAGTATCCAATTACCATAATTCATAGAACAATGACCCATGTTTTCATAGATTTAAGCATATTTTTTTATTTTTTTTATATATCGTCACCGTCAATATCTATGGTGAGTTTGATATCTTGTTTGGTTAGGTGCATTCTTCTGTTCTCTCATTCTCACTCACTATGACTTGCTATAGCTGCAGCGTTTTCATGTATATAAGTATGAATTTTTTTTCTCTCATATGATGAAAGATACGGAAGAATCACTTCATTTCAAGTATTAAGAACTATATCTATTTTTGATTGGATAAAATCAAGGAGTTTTTGTTCTTTTTTTTGTATGTAGTCATTCACTTCTAAGTGTAATGTTATATATCATGTACACCTCTTGGCGATTATGAGTCTGAGAATATGTGTAAGTGTCTCAAGGTTTTTTCAGTGTGGTCAAATTACTAGATGAGAATCATCAGTTTCAAGTCTGATATTGTAAATATTTTCAGTTTCTAGGTCAACAGACACTGATATAATTGCAATTCACAATTTTTCAAAAAATGTCAGAACAATATTCTCAATATCTGTATCTCACATGATTTTTTACACATTAAAGAGTAAATTGTATAAAAGCCTACTAAAAATCAGTCTTTTTACAAGTTTTAATATTTATTTTGACAATACATTAAAAAGGCTTAATATTCGCTCTATCAATTTATTACTTCCGATTCATACATTCAAATACCTATGGCTCAAAATATAGACGACTATTATTCGAGTATTTCTTCTGACCCACAATCATGAAATTGAAATTCTGCTTCAAATAAACCAATCATTAAAAAGAAAATTAAAGTTAAGGCTAAGAAAGCAGTTCAAGTTGAAGAGGTCAAAGAAACTACTCCAGTAAATCCCCCGAAAGAAGAAATCAAGAAAGTGATGCCTCCTCAAACACAAGAGACTCGAAAAGAGGCTCCTATTAAGAGCGAGCAAAAACCTAAGGTGTCACAATGACCACAAACTCTTAATGATGCACTTGATTCAAATAAAAAATCAAGACTTACTATAGTTTCTCGATGAAGTGAGGAAAAACCAAAAACTCAAACACGAGGATCATCTTGAAATTCTTGAAATAGAACTCAGAATAACCCACATCAAAATAGTGCTCAACAAAATAACGCATCATCTAGTAGGACTGATTCATCGTGAGATACTAACTCTTCTGGAACAAAATTTAAACCTGGTTTTTCTAATGCGAATGCGAAACCTGGATTTAAATCTCAATCAAATCAAGAAGATACTAGAGGATGAAAAAAATCAAAATTCTATGGAAATAACAAATGAGGAAGATACAGGAATAAAATAGATGTTGATGATTCACAATTTACACGTTCAAATAAGCTCAAAACAAAGAAAAAAGAACAAAAAAATATAGAAGATATTTCTCAAACACTTACAGCAAGAACTGGTGAAACAGTAATTCTTCCAGAGTTTTTATCACTCAAAGAGTTTTCAGAAAAAATTGGAGTTCCACTTTCAGGGCTTATTGCTGAGTTTATGAAAAATGGTATGATGATGACAATTAATTCTCAAATAGATTTTGATACTGCGACACTTATTTCAGAATCATTTGATGTGAAGCTTGAAAAAGAAGCGTCAAGTTGAGTTGCAATTGATGAACTTGCAAGTTGAAATATTAAAGATTTTCTTGCAGAAGACGACGCTTCTAAACTTATAGAAAGAGCTCCAGTTGTTTCCATAATGGGGCATGTCGATCACGGGAAGACGTCACTTCTTGATTATATTCGAAATGCAAAAGTAGCTTCAGGTGAAGCTGGTGGTATTACTCAAAGTATTGGAGCATATCAAGCTGAATATAATGATAGAAAAATTACATTCCTCGATACTCCAGGTCATGAAGCGTTTACTATAATGCGTTCAAGATGAGCGAAATCTACGGATATTGCAATTCTCGTAGTCGCTGCAGATGAGTGAGTAAAACCTCAGACAATCGAATCAATCTCTCACGCGAAAGAAGCTGGAATACCAGTAATCGTCGCTATTAATAAAATGGATAAAGAGGGGGCAAATCCTGACTTTGTAAAAGGACAGCTCGCAGAAAGAGGTTTGACTCCAGAAGATTGGGGTGGAGACACTCCTATGGTTCCTGTTTCAGCTCAAACAGGGTTTGGTATTGATGATTTGCTTGAAATTATTCTCTTGTCAGCTGACATCTTAGAACTTAAGGCAAATCCAGATAGAAATGGTATAGCTACGATTATAGAATCATATCTTGATATGCAATTAGGACCAGTTGCTACAGTACTTGTAAATACGGGAACTATAGAAAAATGAAGTGCAATTGTATGTTGAGCTTCATATGGGAAAGTAAAAGTTCTAAAAGATTATACAGGAAAATGAGTAAAACTCGCAACTCCAGGTATGCCAGTTCTTGTAGTCGGACTTGATAAGGTAGCAAATGGGTGAGATATTCTTCAAGTAGTTTCTGGAATCGATGTTGCAAGACAAAAGTCTGTGGAATACCAAGAATTCTTATCAAACAAAAAGATGCTGAAAACATCGCAACTTGATATTCTTATGACAAGAATCAAGGCTGGGAATCTCAAGCATTTGAAAATTGTTCTCAAATCTGACACTAATTGAAGTTTAGAGGCAATAAGAAATGCTCTTGAAAAACTCTCTACTCCAGAAACAAGTGTGTCAATTATTCACTCATGAGTAGGGAATATTACTGAAGGAGATGTACTTATGTGTGGTTGAAGTTCAGCTATCCTTATTTGATTTGGAGTTGCAGTTTGAGTAAATGCTCGCTCTACTTTAGAAAAATCAGGTGTTGAATATATAAATAGTAAAATTATATACCATATCACAGACAGAATAGAGAAAATTGTAAGTGGTATGTTAGATCCTAAAGAGGTTGAAGTAACTCTATGTATGGCAAAAGTTTGAGCTATATTCTACACTTCTAAAAAATTCATCATTGTCGGAGCTATTCTCACAGAAGAATGAAGCTCTATACAGAACAAAGCACAGGTAAGAGTCATTCGATGAGATAAAGTAGTTTGAAAATGAACTATTGATTCTCTTAAAGCTTGAGTTGAGGAGGTTCATAAACTTGAAGGGCCAACTGAATGTGGGCTCAAAATCAAAGGAACTATTAACGTAGAAGAAAAGGATGTCTTAGAAGTTTATAAAATAGTAATAGAAAAATAATATGAATCTGTTTCAAAATATAGACCTTTTTTCAAGTCTTCCACAAATAGAACAGGATAACTTGTCAGACTTCTGTCAATTACAATCTATTTCTAAGGGAGATGTACTTTTTCAAGAGTGAGAAGAACCACAGGCTTTGTACATTATTGTTTCTGGTGGAGTTGGGATTTATAAAAAAAATGATGAATGAGTCTTGAGGCAAATTGCATATTCTCAAAAATGAGACCTTGTTGGAGAGATGGCATTCTTTGGAAAACCACCGAATCGTAATGCAAGTGTTATTGCCCTTGAGAATACTGACTTAATTGTTATGTTACACTTCTCTATGCAAGAACTCTTGCGGAAATACCCTAGTATTCACGAAGAAGTTAAACAAATTATAGAGAGTAGAATAGAAGAGAACAAGAATGAGTGAAAAAACTAAAAAAAACATTTGCTAAATATTAAATTTTATATAGAATCCACGAGCTTTTAATCTAAAGTGAGATAACTAAATATATGTCAAAAGAAGATAAAATAGAGGTAGAAGGTACAATAATCCAATCTCTACCCGGCCTGGTTTTTGAAGTTCAATTACCAGAGGATTTATGATGAGGGATTGTGCGTTGACATCTCAGCGGAAATATGCGAAAGAATTTTATTAAGCTTATCGAATGAGATAAGGTTACTATAGAGCTCAGTCCATACGACCCATGAAAATGAAGAATCACGTATCGAAAATAAACCAAAATAATTATTATTTATTATAAATTGTATGAAAGTAAGACCATCTGCGAAAAAAATCTGTCAAAACTGTAAAATCGTACTTCGAAGATTTCAATGAAGAAAGTGTGTACGAGTTATATGTTCAACTGACCCAAAACATAAACAAAGACAAGGTTAATATTTTATTTATATATCTATTAAAGAACTATGGCTGCTAGAATTGCCGGTGTTATACTCCCAAGTGGAAAACATGCAGAAATTGCCCTTACCTATATATACGGTATTGGAAGAACAAAAGCTCAAACTATACTTGATCAAGTAAAAATCGAAAGAACTCGAAAAATCGACGATCTTTCTGAAGCTGAACTCGATCTTGTTCGTGACGCTATTAAAGAACACATTGTAGAATGAGATCTGAGAAGACTTATTTCTTGAAATATTAAGAGACTTCAGGAAATTAGATCTTACAGAGGAGTTCGACATCAAAAGAGACTTCCAGTACGAGGTCAAAATACGAAAACAAATGCGCGAACGAGAAAAGGAAAATCAGTTGCAATCGCTGGTAAGAAGAAATAGTTTTTATTTATATACAATCATAGATCTATGGCTACTGCTACTAAAAAATCTAAAAAAACAAAAAAAATTGTTCAAGTTGGGCAAGCTCATATCATGGCTTCGTTTAACAATACTATCGTTAGTATAACTGATGAACAAGGAAATGTACTTTCTTGGGCAACTGGTGGATCTGTTTGATTCAGAGGGGCAAGAGAGTCTACTCCATATGCTGCTCAAATGACTTCAGAACAAGCAGTTCAAAAAGCAAAACAACTTCATGGTTTAGAGACAGTTGATGTTTTTATAAAATGAATTGGTGTCGGTCGAGAACAAGCTATTAGAGGTCTTATCTCAGGATGAGTAGATTTGAGAGCAATCTTTGATGTTACTCCAGTTCCTCATAATGGATGCAGAAAAAAGAAAGTTCGAAGAATGTAATTTCAAGTTTCATTGATATACAAAACAAAATTTTATTAGTATTTTAAAATAAGTAAAAATGCGCTATACAGGACCTAAGAAAAAACTATGTAGAAGAGAAGGGGTAAACCTTTTTGGAACAGAGAAATACGATTTAGATAAAGGGAAAAGAAGTGTACTTCGATCTCGAAAAACTTCTGAATTTGGAACTCAACTTCGAAAAAAACAACTTGCTAAAAGAATGTTTGGACTTTCTGAGAAACAATTTTTCTCATATTTTACAAAAGCTCAAAAATCTCATTCAGTTGGTACAACTTGAGAAAAAATGCTACGATTATTAGAGTTAAGACTCGATAACGTTGTATACCGATCAGGTTTTGCTCGAACAAGAATGCAATCTCGACAATTTGTAGGTCACGCTCATTTTACTCTTAACGGAGTAAAGGTTTCAATTCCTTCAATTTCTTTAAAGGTTGGTGATGTTATTGAATTAAGAGCTAAATTAAAAGAATCTCCACTTTATAAATCTCTTCTTGAAGAATTAGAAGAATTTGCAAAAGAAGGAAAAGGAAAAATCTCAAGTGCTAAATGGATTGATGTTGATGTAAAAAACTTAAAAATTACTGTTACAGCTCTTCCTGAAAAAGAAGATTTTGACCAAGTTATTGATATCCAAAAGATTGTTGAATTTTATTCAAAATAATAGCTTCCTTGTCACATTTCATCATATCTTATTTTTCAAATATAAAAATATATGCATATTCTTCATAATACGATCGGAGTTCCAAAAATCACTCAAAATAATGCGCAGGAAAATCAAGCAATATTTACAATGAGTCCTCTTCCACGAGGGTATGGAATTACACTTGCAAATTCTCTTCGAAGAGTTGCACTTTCATCAATTCCAGGAACAAAGGTTACAGGTATAAAGGTTAAATGAGTGAGTCATGAGTATTCAACACTTCCAGGGATTAGAGATAGTGTCTTAGACATAATGTTAAATCTTAAAGGTTTAGTGGTTGATAAAAAAGAAAACGGTATAGAGTGGCTTACTATTTCTAAAAAGAAAGCTGGTAAGGTTACTGCTGCTGATATAGCTCTTCCATCAGGAATAAAAATTCTTAATAGTGACATGTATATCACTGAGATTGATCAAGATAAACTAGAATTAGAAATCGAAATCAGAATCGAAAAAAATGTTGGTTATATGAGCGTTGAGGATTTAAAAGAAAGAGAAGAGGATGTAAACGTTCTTCTTATAGATGCAAATTTCTCTCCAGTTCTCAATGTGAAGTATGATGTTACGACTACTAGAGTTGCTGATCTTACAAATCTTGATGCTATGGAGATGACTATTAGTACAAATGGTGTACTGAGTCCAGGAGATGTATTCAAATTTTCATGAGATATGCTTGCTTCATACTTTGGTTTACTCAACGAAGATGCTCTGCAAATCGAAGGACAATTTATAGGAAATGTAAAAGATCTTCTTACTCGAGAAAAAGAGGAAGTAAAAGAAGAATTAGAAAAAGAAAGTTATACTCCAATAGAAATTATGGGGCTCTCTCCAAGAACGTTAAATGCTCTTATAAATGGAAATATTCTTTCTATTGAACAATTAACGAAATGTACTGAGACAAAACTTTCTTCTATTAAAGGATTTGGGAAAAAAGCTATGACAGAAATCAGAAGTTCTCTCAATGACAGAGGTTTAAAGCTTCTGTGAGACGATTAAACAAAATTTAAAAAAAAAATTATTTACTATTTATTACGAGTTATGAGACATAAAGTTAGAAAACATCTCAAGTTTAACAGAAAAGATTTTCAACACAGAAGATCTATGCAAAGAAATCTAGTTACTTCTTTCTTTCTTCATAAAGGTATTACTACTACTGAAAAGAAAGCAAAATCAATCGTACCTATGATTGATAAACTTATCAATGCAGTTAATACGAAGGACGAAATGAATGCTATTAGATATGTAATGGAATATCTATTTACGGAAGATGCTTCGAAAGAATTATTTACTCAAGTAGCTCCAAAATACAAAAATCAAAGAACTTCTGGTTTCACTAGAATCACTCCTATTAAACTACGAGATGGTGATAATGCTAAACTTGTTGCTCTAGAACTCGTATAATACTATTTTAAATTTTGTTACTCTTAAGAGAAATCATGAAAACTATAACTCCAAAACAAATCCCTGCTTCAGATAGAAAATGGTTTATTATTGATGCAGAAGGTCAAACACTTGGAAGACTTTCTACAACTATTGCTACTGTTCTACGAGGTAAAAATAAAGTTGATTTTGCAACACATATGGACAACGGTGATTACGTTATTGTAATCAACTGTGATAAATTTGTTGTAACTTGAAATAAACTTAAAGATAAGATGTATCACAGACATACAGGTTATCTTGGAGGACTTATTTCAACTCCACTTAATAAACTATTAGTGAAGAAGCCAACTCGTCCTCTTGAAGCTGCAATAAGTGGTATGCTTCCAAAAAATAAACTGAGAAGTACTATGTCTGCAAGACTTAAACTCTTTACAGGAAGTGAGCATACATACAATGCTCAACAACCAGAAACACTATCATTATAATTTTACCCTAAGCTATGACTCAAACGTATACTTATTCAGTCGGAAAGAAAAAAACGGCTTCTGCTCAAGTGAGACTCTTTGAAGGAAAAGGAGAAAATATGATCAACGATAGAAAACTTAGTGAATATATCACAAGAACTGATCTATTTGAGACGGTATTTTCACCTTTAAAACTTTGCAAAGTTGATGGATCTACATACTTCACTGTTGAAGTTGAAGGTTCTTGAGAAGGTTCTCAAGCAGCTGCAATTGCTCACGGTCTTGCAAAAGCTCTTGCTGAAAAAGATGCTGGAAATAGAAAAGTTTTAAAAGCAGCTGGTCTCCTTACTCGTGACGCGAGAAAAGTTGAACGTAAAAAACCAGGTCTGAAAAAAGCGAGAAAATCTCCATCATGGTCAAAACGTTAAAATTATTTATTTCAAAATTTACTATACAAATGCCTACTATTAGCCAACTTGTAAAACATCCTAGAAAAGATAAAGTAAAAAAATCTAAATCTCCTGCTCTGCAAGTGATAAAGAACTCTATCAAAAAAGGTAAAATGACAGAACTTCCGAAAGGATGTCCTATGAAAAGAGGAGTATGTACAAAAGTTACTACTATGACTCCTAAAAAACCTAACTCTGCCCTCAGAAAGGTAGCGAAAGTGAGACTTACAAACGGATATGAAGTGAATGCTTATATCGGTGGTGAGGGTCATAATCTTCAAGAGCATTCTGTAGTTGCAATTCGAGGTGGTCGAGTAAAAGATTTACCGGGGGTTAAGTATCATATCGTGAGAGGTGTACTTGATTCTGAAGGTGTTAAAAACAGAAAACAAGGTCGAAGTCTCTACGGAGCAAAAAAACCAAAAAGTTAAGCTTAAAACTTGAAATATGGATGAAGAAAATTTTTTCTTCGTTCTCAATTTCAAGCTTTGTGTTTGAAAAGGTTGAACAATGGAGTAAGTTTGCAATAACTGAAAAATTCCATTTTCCTCCACTTATATTTGATTATTGCACATACATATGGCACTTCCAGAAAAAAATAATCAAGACATGATTAACAAGTTTACAAACTATGTCATGCTTGATGGTAAAAAGTCTCTTGCTCGACAAATAATGCAAGAAACATTTGCTGAAATAGAATCTAAAGGACAAAAAAATCCTCAAGGAATATTTTTCAAAGCACTTGAAAATATTATGCCTCGAATCGAAGTACGACCAAAAAGAGTTGGTGGTTCAATCTTCCAAGTTCCTTCAGAAGTGAAACCTAAAAGACAACTTTTCCTTGCTGCTAAGTGGATTATAGCATCTGCTCGAAGTAAAAAAGGAGCTGCATTTTCAAGATTTCTTGCTTCAGAACTCATTGAAGCTGCCAATGAATCAGGTGCTGCATTCAAGAAAAAACAAGATGTTTATAAAATGGCTGAAGCTAACAAAGCTTTCGCTCGATTTGCTAATAGATAGTCTCCCATCATTCACTTTGATGAATGATATTGCATAAAAAATATTAATTTATAAAAAAGAATTATGGCTCACAAGAAAGCTCAATGATCAACGAGTAATGGTCGAGATAGTAATGCTCAACGATTAGGTGTTAAAGTATATGGTGCTCAACCAGTTAAGGCTGGAGGTATTATTATACGTCAAAAAGGAAACAAGTATTGGCCAGCTGAATGAGTTGCTCAAGGAAAAGATTTTACGCTCTTTGCTCTCGCTGCAGGAATGGTTAAATTCACTGAGAAAAAAAGAACTCGATTCGATGGGAGAGTATACAAAGATGTATACGTTTCTGTAGTATAAATTATCCAACACATCAATTAAAATCCTTATCTTATTGATAAGGATTTTATTTTTTAGTAAATATAAAAAGAATATAACATATAGTTATATTCTTTTTATATTGAGAATATTATTCTCAACCAGTTGTATCTGGAAGTTCTACATTGATAGAGTTTCCTGTATCAGCAGTTCAACCTCCATTACCTGATAAGAAAAAGAAAGCTCAACCTACTACAAGAATCACAAGAATAAGAATTATCATAAGTTCTCCTCCGTTACTTTTTCATTCTGCCATAATCGAATAATTATCAAATTAATATATTTACACCTGTCTA
The DNA here is from genome assembly GCA_010119145.1 of Candidatus Gracilibacteria bacterium. NCBI lineage: Bacteria > Candidatus Altimarinota > Candidatus Altimarinota bacterium. The sequence continues at coordinate 58,718 of JAACSU010000008.1, read as the reverse complement.
TACTAATCCTCAATTGTAAATAATACGTAAGAATCTACTTATTAAGCTCTTTTCTTGTTTAAATAGATTATTTGAGCACTTTCTTTATTTTTTCATTTATGTTTTTTTATTTTCTTGAGAATATTATCTATTCTATCTCAAATTCATTGCGTAGCTAATTTCATCTGTTCCTCATATCCTGCTCTCCATATTTTTTCATCTTCAAGAGAAATAATTCAATCAGGAAAATATCATCTAAAAAGTTCTTTTTTAAATCATGACTGCGATCTTTGCTCTCAGGTAAATTTTAAAATTTCTCACATAGTTTCAGTATAGTTTTAAAGTGAGAGAATTATATAAAGTTGTATTATATGAGTCAATAAAAAAAGTTAGCCTTGGCTAACTTTTATTTTTTTCAAGGAATTTTCATAGTTTTCTTGCTATATGAGGAGAGATCAGATGCTCTATTTTACAAGCGTTTACAACTGATTCTTCTGTTTTAGCTCACAATACTTCTGAAAAGAATTGTATAAAAAGTTCTCGGTTTGTTTTAATTTTTTCCACAGCATGTTTTCAGTCTTCAGATAAGAGTAGAAATTTATTTTTATCTTCTTCTATAAGTCATTTGCGTAGGAGTGACTTGATACCATTAGAACAACTCGCAGCTGATATCTCAAGCTCTTTAGATATATCTACAGCTCTCGCATATCCTACATCCTCATGTAGCTCATCTATTGCCATAAGATAATGGGCAACAGAGTGGGTGATTTCATTTTCTTCAAATTCTTTCCAGACTTGATTTGATTCGTGGGACATAGTATTTTTATTATTTGATTATTTCTCAAGGGAGTGTTCCTGTTCATGTTTCTAAAACTCTTCAGGGATATACCATAGTATTAATTCCTGTTTTTACATTATCTCAGATAATACATCCTAGTTTTCTTTTCCCCGTATCTACCAATTTTCATTTTATTAAGACTCTCAGGTTCTTTCCATCATGTCTAAGGTTTGCTACCTTGAAACCACAGCCTATATTAATATTATTTCAAAAAATACTATCTCACACATAGGAAAGATGAGGTATTTTTGTATTGTCTCAGATGTAGCTATTTTTTACTTCAACTGAAAATCATATTTTTCCTCCTTCTCATAGTGAAGTATTTCATCTTACATAAGCATTTGGCCCAATGATTGTATTTTTTCCAAAATAACAATTTCATTCTATATACGTTCCTGATTTTATTACGGCTCATTCTTCAAGAATAATATTTCATTGTATTTGAACATTCTCTTCTATTATTCATCTAATATCTGATGATTTCAGATTTTCTAGATAATATTTATTGGCATCAAGGAGATTCCACGCATATCCTATATCAAGTATATCCTCAGTCAGTCTTTGGAGATAGAAGTCATGTGTATTTATGAATTTTTGAATTGCATCGGTTATTTCATATTCTCCTCTTGGAGAAACACTAATGTCTTTGGCAAGAGAAATAATCTCTCCTGATACGAGAAATCATCCCATATTAGCAAGATTTCCTATATGAGTATCAGGTTTTTCTACTATTTTTATTGCTTTGCCGTTTTTCTCTTCAAATATTCAGTATATTTCAGGATTAGATACTTCTTTTACAAGACATCAAAATTGACATGTAGATATAAGTGTTTCTAATGTTTGTTTTGGGTAAATTGAATCTCAGTAGAGTATAATTACTTTTTCATCTTGCTGTATACCATTAATATCAGATATGGCAGCTCATGTTCCAGCAGTATCTCACTGTATATGGTAGCTCAGCTTCATGTTTCAAAAGCTCTTTCAAAATGCTTGTTGAAATAACTCATGTTTATATTTCACTACGATAATACATTCTTCTACTAATTCACTGAGTATTTCTAAATTATATTGTATGAGAGGTTTTCAGAGTATTTTTATAAGTGGTTTTGGAGTTGTGTCAGTAAGAGGTCGAAGTCTAGAACCTTCTCCAGATGCGAGTATTATTGCTTTCATAATATTTATAATAAAAAAACTTTCTCAGATATTGTATCGAGAAAGCAGATGAGGGCAAACTAAGTCTTTGTATTTTCTTGAGTATCTCAACTTCCATTTCAATTGGGAGAATAGAGTTTCACAGTGTATGGAGATGAATTGAGATTACAATCAGTTCCAGTAACTCCGGATAAATAACAGATTTCTTCAATTATTTCTTTTGTTTTACATTGCACAATTATTATATCTCAATCTTGTTTGGATTCACACGTTCATTCTGCTGCAACTCAAGTAGCTGTTCAAAGAGCTAATCAAGCTCAAAGTATCATTCATTTAAAATTCATAGAAGAATTTAGGAGTTAAAAACACTGGCTCATTTATATTATATCACTTCACTCTCTTTTTTATATTTGTTCATCTCTTTGACAAAATTTAATTTTTTCAGTTATTACTTTCTTTGAAGTGTTTCAATCAAAAGGTGATAGAAAAAATGTATGTGTATCTCTCATATTTTCACTACACTGAACTCATGTTTCATCTATTTGAGTTTCTTCGCTACAGGTAAATACATTTTTATTTCAAGAACAATCATATGATTCTGGAAGTATTGTATAGACTCAGTTTCAATTGGCATTAAATTGACCAGTTTTTTTATTCATGAATATTTCCAAATCTACATCTCAATCATTATCCGCATCTATAGATAATGCTTTGTCTAGAGCTCAATATCCCATTCATAACAAGTCTGTAATTTCTCAACTACTACTCACTACATAATTTCATGTTGCAGCTAATTTGAGCTCATCCATTTTTTGTTTATTCACACAAGTTAAAATAGTTCAAATATCTATTTTAGTAGCTCAACAAAAATCTCAAACATCAAAAAATTTTACATTATTTATTTCTTGTGAAGATTCTTGTGCAATTGCTCACGTTCCAGATAATGCAATTACTGTAGCTCATAGTAAATTTTTCATATTATTTTTAATAGTATTATAATGCTGTTGATAGATCGTATTGTGTTGTATATGTTGATGTATTATTAATAATCTCATCAGGATCTCATTCAATTTCTCTCTCTTTGTATAAATCTAGAGTGATTGAATCAGTAAGTCTTGAAACAACGGGAGAGTATGGAACAGCTAGAGTTTTTCACTCATTACAGGTTCCTAATCAATGTGATATAACACAATCAATTACTTCATCTAATTTTCAATAACTTACTTGTCATTCTACCAAATTTCACTGCAAACTATTGCTTATAAATTTTTCATTCACACCGTCTCAATCTAGGTCGATGCTTTCATTTATTATAACTCAACTTGGAATTTCAAATTCTTGTCTAATTATTGCAATCATAGCATCAGCGGTATCTCCACGCAGAATGCTTATTGCTTCTCAGATTTCTACAAAATCCATATCTGGTAATCACTCAGTCTTGGTGCAAGTCACGATTGTATTTTCATCTCACATAATTGCAGCACAACCCAGTGGAATCTCAAGCATTTTCAGCTCTTTATTTTCTTGTCACACTGCTGACGTTCAAGTTAAAATAATTGCAGCAGCTCACAGTATGTTTTTCATATAATAATAAATTATTAAATAAATTTATACATATTAAATATATAATTTATATATTGTCAAATAATATTTGTAGTATAAGTTGATAAAGCTCTCTTTTTCCTTGCGAAAAGCCAATATTTTGGTATATTAGGTATAGTAAAATACACAAAAGTGAGAACTTATTTCTTATAATATTAATACATGGCTGAGCAAGATAATTTGAATGCAGACGGAGCATTAAATACAGATGAACAAGAACCAATAATCCCTCAGGGTTTAGTATATACCTGAGATAGTGCTCGAAGTATTTCTGAGGAAATGGAGAGTTGTTATATGGAGTATGCGATGAGTGTTATCGTAAGTAGAGCGCTTCCTGATGTTCGTGATGGTTTTAAACCAGTTCACAGAAGGATTTTGTATTCTATGCATGAACAAGGACTTCGTCCAAGTGCAAAGTACAGAAAATCAGCTACCGTAGTCGGGGATGTACTGTGAAAATATCACCCACATGGTGATAGCTCTGTGTATGAAGCGATGGTTCGTATGGCTCAGGATTTCTCACTTCGTTACCCGCTTGTGGATGGTCAAGGGAACTTCGGTTCTATGGATGGTGATGGAGCTGCTGCGTATAGATATACGGAAGCAAAAATGACAAAGATGGCTGAAAATATGCTGATTGATATCGAAAAAGAAACGGTAGATTTCAGAGATAACTTTGATACAACGAGACAAGAGCCTACCGTTATGCCAGCTCGGATTCCTAATCTCCTTATGAATGGAGTTATGGGTATTGCTGTTGGTATGGCTACAAATATTCCTCCTCATAATCTCACTGAACTTCTTAAGGCTATTAAGCATCTCTTGCTTTCAGAAAATGTCGGCGAAGTGACGATTGAAGACCTCATGGAATTTGTTCAAGGTCCAGATTTTCCAACGGGTGGTATTGTATATGATAAAGAAGCTATTCTTACTGCCTATTCAACTGGTCGAGGATCAGTAACAGTGAGGTGAGTTGCAACTATTGAAGAAAATAAAAAAGGGAGAAAAATTATTCATATCTCAGAAGTTCCATACGGGATGAATAAATCGACATTTATAGAAAAAATGGCTGATCTTGTTCGTGATAAAAAAATAGTAGGGATTTCAGATATCAGAGATGAATCATCTAATAAAGATGGAGTTCGAGTTATCGTAGAACTCAAAAAAGATAGTTTTCCTAAAAAAGTTCTCAATCAACTCTACAAACTTACAACCCTTCAAACAAGTTTTGGGTTTAATATGATTGCTCTCTGAGAAAGAGGGATTCAGCCAAAACTCTACAACTTAAAAGAAATGCTGATTGAGTTTATCGACCATAGAAAAGAAGTAGTAACTCGTAGAACTATTTATGAACTGAGGATCGCTGAAGCAAGAGCTCATATATTAGAAGGACTTAAAAGAGCTCTTGATCATATTGATGAGATTATCAAAACAATTCGAGCGAGTCAAGCTCGAGACGACGCGAAGCAAAACCTGATGGCTAAATGGGATTTCTCTGCACTTCAAGCTGATGCAATTTTAGAAATGAGACTGCAAAAACTTGCTGGTCTTGAACGTCAAAAAATAGAGGATGAACTGAATGAAAAACTTATTTTGATAACAGACCTTAAAGATATCCTCGCAAAACCTGAGAGAGTTATATCTATTGTTGATGGAGAAATCGACGTTATTCAAGAATCATTTGGAGATGAGAGAAAAACTCGAGTGAATGCTGGAAAAGTTTGAGAGTTTAATGCTAAAGATACGATTCCTAATGAGGACATCGTTATCGTACTTTCAAAAAATAATTATGTAAAACGACTTAAATCAAGTGCGTTTAGAACACAACGAAGAGGAGGGAAATGAATCATTACAGCAACAAAAGAAGATGATGAGATTTATCTTGTAGTTCCTACTACCAATCACGCTGACCTACTGTTCTTTACGACAAAAGGTCGAGTATTCACACTTCCAGCGTATGAAATACCTGAGACAACTCGTATAGCAAAGGGGCAACCTATCGTGAATCTCTTAAATCTTCAAAAAGATGAAGAGATTGCTGCAATTATGGATATCACTCGTGAAGAAAATAAATATCTCTTCTTTGTCTCGGAACTCTGAGTCGTGAAGAAGCTCAATACTGACTTAGTTCGAAATATTCGAGCAAATGGACTCAAAGTTGTATGAGTTCGAGATTGAGATAATCTCAAATGGGTAAAAACAACAACCGGTCATGATAGTATATTCATCGCAACTCGTGAATGAAAAGCTATTCAATTCCACGAAGATGATGTAAGAGAAATGGGAAGAGCTGCAGCGGGGGTAAAATGAATCAATCTCAAAACTTGAGACCATGTAATAGAAGTTGCTATTGTATGAGATGAAAATAAATTTGTATTTATTGTGACTCAAAATGGACTTGGTAAAATCTCTGAAATAGAGGAATACCGAAATCAAAAGAGAGGTGGCTCTGGTGTCAAAGCAATGGCTATGACAGCAAAAACTGGGAAACTCGTATCAGCTAAAATCTTGACGGAAGAGGATAGAAAAGAGAGTGATATACTCCTGATTTCTAAAGCTGGTCAAACAATCAGACTTAATCTCAAAGGAGTCAGACAAACATCACGTGTGACTCAATGAGTGATTCTGACAAAACTCAAAAATAAAAATGATGAAATTGTGAGAGCAAGTATTATCAGAGGAAGCGAAGACGAGGAAGTCCTTGACACTCTCGATATTGATAATATTAAATAGTATAAAAAAATCCTCTTTAGAGGATTTTTTTTATGCTTTTAAGGCTTCTAGAAATGCTGCAGTTTTAAATCATACAAATCCAGCATCTTTCGGTGCAAATTTTTCTCTAAAGAGTGTTTCAATTACTCATCATCCTTCTCACACTGAACTTTTGTCTACTTGTCAGAAGAATCAAATTTTATTTTCTCTTCGAATTACTCTCATAGTTTCTACTATATTAGATGGAGTCGTCTTTAATTCTGGTACTTTATCTTTTCATAGTGTTGCGTAAGTAACCTTAGAAAGAAAAATATTGAGTTCATTTTCTCCAATATAGTCTCAATCTGAAATATTGAAATTAAGACTTCAGATAGCTTTAAATATTTGATGTCGAAATGGAAAACACGACTGCATGTTATTTTCGTCTAAAGTTTTTTTGAAGTGAATAAATCATTGTTTTTCTTTTTCACTTGAACCTATGATTCTGATTTCTTCTTCCGTAAGACTTTTTGCCTCTTCTGGAGTAAGATTCAGTTCAGATTTGATGCTATCGTAAGTAGCTTGTAGGTTTTGAGAAGAAATATTGTTTGATTTATGTTGTGGGTTTGCTTTATTTCAATCAGATTGAGTCTTGATATTTGGGTAGGAATAAGAAATTTTTCAAGAATCATAATCATTGTCTAAATTTTGATTAAATTCATCAACTGTATCAGGTCATTTAACAATTCTCTCAGCTAATCAATCGGGATCAGTTATTTGTGCTTCTCTTTTTGCTCACTGTTTATCCTTTTCTAATGTTATAGTAATAAGTTTAATTAACTCAATATTAGTTACTTTATTCTCTTCTAAAAATTTACTATAGTTTCTGTTATCTGAATACTTTAAATTATTTTTATCACAAAATCTTTTAAATTCTCAAACTAAACCTTCTATATTAGAAAGGTGAAATTCATTCGTTTCTTTATTTAATTCAAAATATTTAAGTAATGTTGAAGGAAATTGTTCTTGTTCTATTCAAATTTGTGTTCTCTCTTCTCTTTCTTGCTGTTCTTGTTCTTCAACACTTTCTAATAATCATTGCGTAAACAACGATATTTTTTCTTCATCATTTCAAAATACTTCTGTAATCAAAGTAGAAATACTTCAATCAATAAATCATCTTTTATTTATTTCTAGTAACAAAACTTCTTTTTGTTCTACTGTTCAAGGAAAATTAAGGGGATTACTTAGAAAACTTTCTATCAAATTAATTTTTTCTCAGTCTTCGTTTACTATATCTTTTAATGTTTCTATAGTTCATTCAATAGGAATAATAGAATTGTATTTAATTTTTATTTTATCAAAAATGGACAGCAATATATCAATTTTTTCTTTTGAATAGGAAGTTGGAATATTTTTACCGATTTTTTCTATTTTTTCTTCAGTCATATCTGCCCAGATTAAATTGGCAGTTTTTTTCTCATTATTTCCAAATCATCTGTAAACAGCAAAAATATCGTCAACTCCTTCAATATTTAGAAACTGTATAATCTCGTTCAAGTCGTTTTCACTACAGATTTTTATAGTTTCTTCAATAACGAGTGGACTTGACCTATAACTATCATTTAAAGATTTTGAAAATGAAGTTCACCTTTTGTTTATTCAACTTAAAACCAAGTTAAAATAGTAATTCTCTGATTCATTAAAAGGAATATTTGGTATTATTTGTTGTAAAAAATAAGTTGGAAAATATGATTCATTTTTTACTAAGTACGCAAAACCTGTTTTAACTTCTTCAATTCAATATTTATTTAGGTATCATAATAAAATTGATACGTCATCAATATTTTCTCATCTTTCTCGAGAATTGTCGTATCATGGCTGTCTCATTTTACTTATAATGTTTTCAAATTCTTCTCTTTCTTCAACTTCCAATTTTTCTGCTTCTCTTTTTATTCATATAGTATCTAATTCAACTTCATTAAATTCAACATATAATTGTGAGTTTTTTATAACATTTTTTATATTATTTATTTGAAAATCTTCATATTTTCAATCTTCGGAAATAAGTATTTGAAATATTGCTTCCTTAAGATTTCATAAATTATCTAAATTAGCAGTGATGAATTTGTTTATAATACTTTTTTCTGAATACTTAACATTCATTAACAGCATATTGAGTAATTCTGTTGAATTTGCATCTTCAATTACAAATGTATCTGAGGAAATTAGATTTATATTTGACCAATTGAATCATGATAATTTTCAAAGAATTTCAATATCTCATCTTAAGCTTTTATGAATTTCTGAAATGTTAATATTATTTCCATCATACGCTAAAAGCTTTAATAAATTTTCTTTATTATCAATGGTTGAAATTTTAATCCTATTATTTAAATAATCTTCAATATTTTCATTATTTGAAAAATCTATATTTCTTTTAAATAAAATCTTATTCTCAAAATCAATTGATGATCAAATATTATAATATTCATTTCTTGATATTTCTAATTCTTTACTTGTATTGCTTTGCTCATATAACCATAATCTTAACTGTTCTTTTTTTCTCTCAAGTTGTATCGTTAATAAATCTCTTTTTCTATCATTTCAGACTGAACTAGTTCATTCTAATTGTCTAAGTTTAGAGGATAAATTATTTATCTCAACTCTTAAACTTTCTATTCTATTCTTAGCATGCTTAAGTTTTTCAATATTTTCTGTAAAACGATTCAATAATGAATTAGATGAAAATAAACTTTCAAGATAGTTCGATTGAGCTGTTCAAAAAAGTTCTAATTTTAAAGAATTATCTTCATTATATTTACTTATCATATCATTTATACCTTCAAATGAGAATGAAATTTTACCAGTTGAATCCATTCAATTTCATTGCAATGTCATAATCAGCATTGCTTTATAAATTTCTGTAACACCTGGTATTTGAAAATAAGTAATCTTCATAACATTAATTGATTCTTGGGCAACTATTGTTCTTCGAGCTTGTTCTATGATAAACCTGTACATTCCATCATTTATTCCAGATAAATTTTCTTGTCAGGCTATGTTTTCTAATTCAGAAATATCTTTTCCTTCATATATGTAATCAGAAAAATATGCACTTATCTCTGTTTTTATTTTATTTTTTTGTTCAATATTCACGCCATCAAATAACAGAGAAAGGACTTCTAATCCATCTCTTTCTAAAAGTATTTGTGAATAGTTAAGATTCTCAATTCAGTCTACAATTTTACTTAAATCTTTATTTTCTAAAAAAAATTGTTTTGCACGTCATGAATTATCGTCTCCATTTTGCGTATTCCATAAATTACTTAGTGCAATAATATTTTGAGCTCACATAATTTCAATTAGTTCCTTCATCCCAAATTTTCATTGTTCTGAAATCATCTTGAAATAATTAATTAGAGCCAATTGATTCCACTCGCTTGGATCTTCATTTTTTAAAGTTTTCTCAAATTCTTCCAGAGATACAACAAAATTTCAATCAATATTATTGTATCAAAGTAAGTTACCTTCACTATCAAATCAATTATTTACCACATCAGCTCAATACATAAGCATAAGCAATCAACTCTTGGCTACATTTGCTGCTTTTGAGGCAGCATCTAACTCTATTTTTTCTATTCACTCTAGTTCATTATTTTTAGATACTAATTCATCATATTCTCTCTTTACTTGACCTAGTTCTCAATAATCAATATCACCCTCAGAGTACTTAAATGCATCAATACTTCCTCATTGTCATAACTGAGCTTTAATTTCATCTAAATCACTCTGAGTTTCAGCTTTCAAATTTACGAGAGCTCAGATTGTTGCATATCTCACATCAGAGTATTCTTTTTTTATATCTTCATTATCATTAAACTTTGCTTTCACTTCCTCAGCTTGAGCAAGGATTTTTAAAGTTTCTTGTTTTATTAATTCTTCTCACTTAGAATTTTCGATAGATGATGTAAGAAAATCAGCCATTTGAGTGCTCTTGCAAAATAATATATTACATTTAAAATATCATATTATGAAGATTCTTACGAGATATATCTCTTGACATAATTTGTAAATAATCAATTATACTGAAAAAGATATATTTCTGGCTTGAAACAGGAGATTTATTCGTATAATACTGAGGATTTATTTTGTGAGGTTTATCCTTACTTTTTTACACATATTATGAAAATATCGAGTCAAGAAATGCGAGAAAAGTTTCTCAGTTATTATGAAGCACGAGGACACACTCGAGTCCCTTCAGCTTCACTCATTCCTGAAAATGATCCTACTACTCTTTTTACCGGAAGTGGGATGCAACCTATGGTACCATTTCTTCTGTGAGAAAAACATCCATCTTGAACTCGAATCGTAGATTCACAAAAATGTTTCCGAGCTGCTGATATTGATGATATCTGAGATAATCGTCATACGACATTTTTTGAAATGCTTGGAAACTGGTCACTGGGTGATTATTTTAAATCTGAACAAATTCAGTGGGCTTTTAACCTTTATATCAATGAATTTGGACTTGATCCAAAACGAGTGTATATCTCAGTATACCGTGGAAATGAAGCATTCTGAATTCCAAGAGATGATGAAGCTGTGTGATTATGGCAAGAGTTATTTGCTGCTTCATGAGTTGAAGCTCCAGCTATAGATATGGCAGAAGAAAAATGAATGCAAGGAGGACGAATATTTTACTACAACGAAAAAGAGAATTGGTGGAGTCGAGCATGAGTTCCAGAAAAGATGCCTGTTTGAGAACCAGGAGGACCAGACTCAGAAATGTTCTGGGACTTTGGAGAACATCTCGGTTTACATGAAAAATCTGAGTGGACAGAAAGTCCATGTCATCCAGCATGTGATTGTGGGAGATTTCTTGAGTTTGCCAATAATGTATTTATGCAATACAAAAAGACAGAAGATGGATTTGAGGAACTCGCACATAAAAATATAGATTTTGGAGGAGGACTTGAGAGAATTGCTGTTGCTATAAATGATACTCCTGACGTATTTATGGGAGATCTCTTTGATGGAATACGAGAAAAAATAGAACAATTTTCTGGAAAAAAATACGGAGAAAATGAAAAAGAAACGAAAGCTTTCAGAGTTATTATGGATCATCTACGTGTTGTGGTATTTCTGATTGCTGATGGAGCGACTCCAAGTAACAAAGACCAAGGATATTTCACAAGACGAATGCTCAGACGAGCTATTAGATTTGCTCGAGATTTAGGAATTGATTCTGGACTCTCAGCAGAAGTTGCACAAGTGGTAATCGCTGAATATAGTAGTCACTATAGTGAGCTCGCGACACAAAAAGACTTCATTATTACTGAAATAGAAAACGAAGAAAAACAATTCCTCACAACGCTAGAGAAATGAATTAAAGAGTTTGAAAAACTTATAGCGTGATTTCAGATTGCTTTTGAGCGAAGTGGAAAAAAAGTCACTCAAATTGCAGGACCAAAAGCATTTAAACTCTATGATACTTATGGTTTTCCTGTTGAACTGACAGCTGAGCTTGCTGAAGAAAACGGTCTTACTATAGATATGGAAGGTTTTGAAAAAGCATTTGAAGAGCACAAGGCTTTATCTCGAGCTGGAGCAGAGCAAAAGTTTAAGGGGTGACTTGCTGACGCTTCAGAAGCGACTACAGAGCTTCATACAGCTACGCATCTCCTGCTTGCTGGACTAAGAAAAGTACTTGGGAATCATGTATTTCAAAAAGGATCGAATATTACAGCAGAACGACTTAGATTTGATTTTTCTCAAGAGGATAAAATGACAGCTGAGCAACTTCAAGAAGTAGAAGACTTCGTGAATGCAGCCATAGCAACTGGATTTGATGTGACGATTTCTGAAATGCCAAAACAGGAAGCACTTGATATGTGAGTGGTAGGAAGTTTCTGGGAAAAATATCCAGATGTAGTAAAAGTATACACTATGAAAACTCAAACAGAAATGTTTTCAATAGAGCTCTGTGGAGGTCCTCATGTTGCGAACTCAAAAGATATGGGACGGTTTAAAATCAAAAAAGAAGAAGCAAGTTCGAGAGGAGTCCGAAGAATAAAAGCAGTTCTCATAAAAGATTAAATAAAAAAAAGAAGCCTTAGGCTTCTTTTTTATTTCTGATTTTTACTTCCCAGGCTATTCTGTCCCAAGGGTCGCTTCATTCTATGATATCATTTTCAATATTTAGTTTCCATAAAAGTATTTTTCCAATTACTTCAATATTTTTATTTATTGCTTCGTATGTTCAAATAATGGAATAATGATTTAAATAATCTCAGTGAATATTTTTCCAATCATAAAATGTTTGTAAGATTCAAATTATATCATTTTCACTCTCAGAATATTCTTTTATAGTGCCTTGAGTATGTATGTACTGATTGAACTGTCCTTGAAATTCTAAAATATCTCACATAGCTTGTTCTAAATTTTCAGAATTCACTCTTTTTATTTCTGATTCTGGTATTAAAAAATTTCAAGCTGCATTAGCTACATCTTCTCTAAAACGAACAATATTTCATTTGAAATTATTATCATTACTCGCACTATGAATTTTTATTTTTTCCATAACTTATGTTTAATAATTTATATATTCCTCTCTATTTTACATTAAAACAAAAATAAATACAATTACTAAAATATCCAACCAACAAACAATGCCTGGAAACACATTTAACATTACGGTGATAGGAGGAGGAAGTGGTACATTTAACGTACTTTATGGACTCAAGACTTATCATGATGACTCAGATACAGAACGAAAAAATCTAGCTGCAATTATTGCGATGACAGATTCAGGAGGAACTACTGGAGAAATACGAGACAAGTTTGGAGTGCTTCCTCCTGGTGATCTCAGACGAGCTGTTGCAGCTCTCGCAAGAGATACTGGACTCGTTCGAGAACTTTTTGAATACAAATTTGAGTGAGAAACTTGAGTAATTGGGTGAAATAAGATTGGAAATATTCTTATGACGGCGCTTGCTGACATAACGTGAGGATTTGAAAAAGGTTTAGATGAAATGTGTAAAATGTTCGATGTGCATGGAAAAGTGATTCCTGTTACATTGGAGGATGTGCATTTATGAGTTCGTATGGAGGATGGAGTTGAAGTAATAGGTGAAAAGAACATTGATGTTTCAGATAAAAACGTCTTTGAAAGACATCATAATCTTGATCAAAATGTAAAAGATGCTTTTTTAGTGTGAGGAGAATGAAACCTCAATCCCAGAGCAAAGGATGCGATTATTCATTCTGATATAGTGGTCATTTGACCATGAGACTTTTATACAAGTGTGGTTCCTGCTCTTTTATCTAAGTGAATCAGACAAGCATTTCGAGAATCAAACGCAAAAGTGGTGTATGTTGCCAATATTATGACAAAAAAGGGAGAGACTACGAACTATGAACTTCCTGATTTTATTAATAATGTTGAGAGATACGCGTGAGACGTGATTGACTATGTTCTCGTAAATTCATGAATCATTACAGAAGAAAATATTGAAAAATATAAAACAGAAGAAGGAAAAAAACCAGTTATGCTGAAAGAATGAATGGATTTTTGAGATAAATCCTACAAAATAATAGCGCGAGATTTTGTGAACGAATCGGATGTCGTGAGACACGATCCTCATAAATTAGCTGCGGTGCTTATTGACATTTGCCGACAATGGATTAAGTAAAAAAATAGAGAAAATAAATTGGAAATAATGCAAGTCACTTTGCATTTATTTTTTGCAAAAGTTTTCAAAAAACGTATACATAGATAATACTAATTTTTACTACATATAGTGTTTCGTAGTTGTTATAAAACTATATATAGTCAAATGAAAATATGTTTACTTTTTAATAAATTGTAGTTTTATGTGAATAAAGAACATTAAAAAACGCTCAGGAGAGCTCGTAAGCTTTGATAGAGAAAAAATAATACATGCCGTTTCAAAATGTTTTTTAAATCTCTGACATGAGGATAATGAAGCAGCCGCAAAAATTTGAAAAAAAGTAGAAAAAAGAATCGATAAATTTCACAAAGATCATAAAGATTTTATTCCAACCGTTGAAGAGGTTCAAGACATGGTAGAATTTGAAATGATGAAAGAAGGATTCTTTGAAGCTGCAAAAGCATATATCCTCTACCGAGAAGAACGAAAAAAAGATCGAAGTAGAAATATATTTAAAGCTCGAATGAACCTCAAACCATACGAGTATCCTGAGTTGCTTGAATATGTTGACGCGATTCGTCATTCATACTGGGTACATACTGAATTTTCATTTACATCAGATATTCAAGATTTTAAAGTAAATGTCAGTCCACTCGAAAGAAGTGCTCTGCAAAATTGTATGCTGGCTATTGCTCAAATAGAGGTTTCAGTCAAAACATTTTGGGGAGATATTTACAAGCATCTTCCAAAACCAGAGGTCGGAGCAGTAGGGCAAACATTTGCTGAATCAGAGGTCAGACATATGGACGCATATTCTCACTTACTGGAAGTACTCGGACTTAATGGAGACTTTGAGAGAATCAAAAATATACCTGTGATGAATAAGCGAGTAAACTACTTACAAGATGCACTCAAAAGTTCTAAGTCAGATGATGATGAAGAATATTCACATTCTATTCTTCTCTTCTCACTCTTTATAGAGCACGTATCACTCTTCTCACAGTTTCTTATCATCATGGCCTTTAATAAGCATAAGAATATATTCAAAGGTATCTCAAATGTCGTAGAGGCAACATCAAAAGAAGAACAAATCCACGGACTCTTTGGAATCGAGCTTATAAAAATTATTAAGTCAGAACATCCAACTTGGTTTGATGACGAACATAACAATATGGTAAAAAAAGCTTGTTTGGAAGCTTATGAATCAGAGATGGAAATAGTAGATTGGATTTTTGAAGATGGTGAAGTAGATTTTCTCCCAAAAGCAGTCATTAATGAATTTGTAAAAAATAGATTTAATAAGTCATTGGAATGAATCGGACTTGAAAAAATCTTTGAAATAGACGAAACACTTCTATCTGAAACAGATTGGTTTGATGATGAGATTATGTCCACAAAACACTGAGATTTCTTTGTAAAAAGAAGTGTAAACTACAATAAACGAAGTAAATCAATCACTTCAGATGATTTATTCTAATACGATACTAAAAAAATATTTATACCTTTAATCTTGCTCTATTATGGAATGGCTCAACGACTACTCACGAAAGTTTCTGGATAATGGTTACCTTATAAATGGACAATCTGCAGAAGAAAGAATCCGATTTATGGCAGATACAGCAGAAAAAATTAACGGGACAAAAGGTCTTGCTGATAAAATCTATGATTATGCTTCGAGAGGATTTTATAGTTTTTCGAGTCCAGTTTGGTCAAACTTTGGACTTGAGAGAGGTCTTCCAATCTCTTGTTTTGGGTCATATCTTGGAGATGATATGTCTAATATTCTCTATACGAATGCTGAAGTTGGGATGATGAGTAAATACGGTGGAGGTACTTCTGGTTACTTTGGTGCACTTCGACCACGAGGAGCAGAAATTAAAAATAACGGAGCTTCTTCTGGAGCCGTTCACTTTATGCAACTCTTTGACAAAGGAATCGATATCGTATCACAAGGTGCCGTTCGTCGAGGATCATTTGCAGCCTACTTACCAGTTGAGCATGATGATATAGAAGAATTTCTAGAAATAGGAAAAGAAGGGAATCCAATCCAAAGAATCACAACATGAGTAACCGTAACGGACGCGTGGCTTAATGATATGAAATCTGGAGACGCGAAGAAACGAAAAATCTGGGCGAAGGTGATTCAAGCTCGAGGGGAAATGGGATATCCATATATTCTCTTTACAGACAACTGTAACAATGGAGCTCCAGAAGTATACCAAGATAAAAATATGAAGATTCAAGCAAGTAATCTTTGTACTGAGATTATGCTTCCATCAAGTACGGACGAATCATTCGTTTGTTGCCTCAACTCTATCAATATTGCAAAATACGATGAATGGAAAGATACAGATGCAGTAGAATGTATGATCTACTTCCTCGACGCAGTGCTTCAAGAGTTTGTAGATAAATTGGCAAAACTCAGAGATTCAGAAGACAAAGATGATAGACTTGCATTTACATTCATGGAGAGAGCCTATAACTTCGCTCACAATCACCGAGCACTCGGTCTTGGAGCATTAGGATGGCATTCATACCTCCAATCTAAAATGATACCATTTGAGCATCCAGATGCTATGGCACTCAATAAAGAAATTTTCCAACTGATTCACGATAAATCATACCAGGCTTCAGAAGATCTCGCTAAAATGCTTGGAGAAGCTCCACTTCTCAAATGATATGGACGAAGAAACACAACTCTTAATGCTATTGCACCAAATACTTCATCTGCCTTTATACTTGGGCAAGTATCTCAAGGAATCGAACCATGGTGGTCAAATACCTACGTAAAAGACCTTGCGAAGATGAAAGTAACTATCAAAAATACTGAGCTTGAAAAGCTTCTAGAAGCAAAAGGAAAAAATGACCGAGATACGTGGGCATCAATCAGAGATCACGATGGATCAGTTCGACATCTCGATTTCCTTTCTCAACTCGAAAAAGACGTATTCAAGACATTCTCAGAAATTAACCAATTTGTCATTATAGACCAAGCTGCCGACAGACAAAAGTTTATCGACCAAGCTCAATCACTCAATCTCATGGTTCATCCAGATACATCTGCAAAAGATATCAATGCACTCTATATGGATGCGTGGGAACAAGGAATCAAAACTCTCTACTACCAACACTCTAAATCAGCAGCGCAAGAGCTCTCAAGAAAGATTAGTTGTGTATGATGTGAAGCATAGAAACAAGTTGCAAAGTAGAAAAACTATGAAATAATACAAAACCTCAAGAGTAATCTTGAGGTTTTTTTATTCATACTCATTCAATCGTGCGAGTAAATCGTCTCTGTATTCCATGAGAAGCTTCCCGAGAATATTCCTACCGGTACGAGTCGTGTTTGATATTCAGAAAAACTCATCTCACCAGTAGGTGAATTCGATAATTTCTCTGTCTCCGGTCTCAAGCAGTTGCGTATTTCTCCATTTGCTTCCGTTGTATTTTTGCGTGATAGCATTTCTCATGAAGGTTATTCTGTCTTGCTCATTTTGATTGAGAAGCTGATGATATTTATAGGCCTGTTTTTTTGATTGTCCTTTTACTTTTGAGGCTTCAGAGATTTCTCTTTTTAATTTAAGATTATCTGTACGTTGCGACATATAGTATCATTCACTATCTCAATAATCTATTCAAAACTCATCTACGATAGGATATTTGAGCTGACTAAAGTTTGATGCTCTGGGAAATGCGTCATAAAACTCTTCTCTTGTAATATCGTATCTCTCAAGTATTTGAGGATGCAAAATGAGATAGGCTTCTTGAATTCTGGTAGCTTCGTAAAACTCTGCTGGATAATTATTTAATCACATAGTATTTTTTAACTCAAGTATTGATTATATTCTTTTATTTCTTAAAAAAATCCCAGGGGCCCAAAGGCCCAAGGGAATTGCGTGTGTTCGAAAATACCACTCAGGCAGCGCGCTGAAACGCACGTCTACCGAGAATATCTTCGATTCCTGCTTGTCCAGGATTCCTAATCCTGCTGACAGGAAGACTCCGTGGCTGTGGCCAAGCGTCTTTCTTTTTTTGGAAAGTTGGCCTGGTTCTGAGTTTTGGGTACTCAGAATTTTGAAGATTCATAGCCTGTTCTTCCATCACTTTTGCCCATTTGCAGGCATTTTTCAGAGTTAAAAAGGCTGCGCAGACAATTATCACTCGAGGGTCTTTACAACCCTCTTTGTAATAATTGAGTTGGAAAAAATAAGTCTTCATTGGCATTTTATATTCTCCTGCCTATTAGTTTGTGTTTTTGTTACGCTTGCATTTCTTCACTTACTTTGGTTTTGTCTTTTTTTCGAATGATGAGACCTTCAGAAGTAAATTGATCGATTTGAGATTGAATCAAATTTACATCTTTGAGAAAATCACCAAATCTCCCATTGAAATTTATTCTTTTTTGTCCTTTCAATACGAGACGTTTCACTTTCTTTTTTCTATCTTTCGGTCCGATTTCTAGGTCTTCGAGCCTAGAGTAGTCAAAGATAATCTCTATAATCAGTAAGGTATCAGGATCGACTTTCAAAGCGCGAGACTGAATCTCAATAGGTACTTGTGATTCAGCATAGTCTGGATCATTGGTCGATATGATAGTGATACCACTAGCGTTAATTCTAACGAGCATGATTCTTCTCCTGTATTTTTATTTTTGCTTAATTATTATTAATAAAATACTATTTTAGTCAAATTACTTTTGAACTATTTTGACATTCTGTCTCAAAAATATATAGTATTAAAACTATAATTATTATAAGAGTCAAAATGCCAAATATATTGAGTGTTGATACGAGTCTAACGCATAAATGATTTACAAATCCTAATTTTAGGGCATTTGTCATTGATTTTTATTCAACCTTGTGAATTGATACTGTGGATAGTACGCTTGAAAATATTTTTGAAGTTATCTTTTGAGATTCTAATATATATAAAAAATTTCTTAATTTTTGTAAGGAAAATAATTTTTCATTTATTGAATCTACAGAGAATAAGAATGTTAATATTGCTGTGATTCTCTTAGCCTTTGAACAAGCGAAGTTTTATATTGAACAGGGAATAACTCAAAGTGTTTGGAAAATTTTATGACTCAGAGAAACAATCATAGATTTAGAGTTTGCAAATCATACTATTCCTGATACACAGGGAACATTCCTGAGTTGATTAATTAACTCTGCTCATAGAAACAATATGCTGAATAGTACAGGTGAAGTTATTTACTATTTAGGTGAAGAGTTTGGATATCAAATGGTGTATTCTAGAGAACGTGGAGTTCATTATGTAGATTGAGATGGAAATGTGATAGATCTCATAGAATACAATATAAACGAGAGAATTGAAATTCTATGGGAATTATCTGAGAATTTTACTGACGTCTTGCTGGCACATCAAAGCGAATTTACAGATGAAGAAGCATTGAGACTGAGAGAATTGAGATCCGAATTTGAAGAGAGTACAAGAACAGAGTTTTTAGGAACGTTAGAGGAAGAATTTCGTTTTAAGTCATGGGTGTTACATCAGTACCGAGAATCTCTGCTTTTATTTGAAAATGTAAAAGCTGAAGACGTGAGAAAAACAAGCCTTTCATTAGTCTGATGAACAGTAGTATGAGATTGAGAATGAGTACACTTAGAGAGTTCAAATGCTTTAAAAAGAAGAAAATCAATAAGATTGGTGAAATAAAAAAATCCCGTTCAGGGATTTTATTTTTGTATAAAATGATTATGAAGTGCTACTTGTCATGCTAGAGCAGTTTCTTTGTCACGAAAAACAAGAGAAATTTCTCATTTTGGTCACATTTTGATCTGTCATCAACTTTCTTCAATTCATATATTTCTCAAAATTTGAGTGACCATTTTAAATAATTTTCACAAATCTGACATATTTTCTCCCATGAGGTATACATTATGGTTTCAATCTGTGTTTTGTGATTGACGTCAGTAGACTCAATCATCAGATCATCAGTTATAGTCTCTTCAAAGCACAAGTTGCACTCAAGAACTTAATATATTTCAGTCCTTATCTATAAGTGCTTTATCAGAATCATCTGTTGGGTTTCAAACAAGTATTTTGATAGCTCTTGATTTTATCCTTTCATCTATTGAGTGAGCATTTATAAGTCAGGCTCCAGCTCCTTTGTGTCAGATAGCTCTCGAAACGAGTTCGTAACTGAGGTTATTTACTGATACTGCCTCAGAGTCTCTTTCTCAAAGTATTCGTGGATCAGTCGATTTAAAACCGTAGAGTTTCTGAATATAGAGTAAAACCTGATTATACACTCCATTATCATAGAGGGCAACAGCAGATCTTGAAGCTGTATAATCAGTATATCATCTTCATAACAGAGGCAAGATTCCTCACTGGATTCATCATATAAATCAGGGTATTATGGGAATTGCTAGTGGGTCATTTGCACATATTTCAGAAAATTTGTTTCATAAAAATGCTTCAACAGATACTCAGAGATTTCATCTGTTCAAATTTTGTAGTTGTGTTGTATCTACATACTGAGCATTAATATTTTTATATCGTAGATATTTTACAAAAACCTTTGCTGCGATGACTTCTCCAATTCACAGGAGAGAAAAACATTTTTTAGATACTCACGTTGTATAATCATGAGCTTTATCGCAGAATTCTGAAGAAAATTCGTTTGATAAAGATTTTTTATACTCAAAAAATAATTTTTTTGCGTATTTCAGCAATAACTCTGTTTCTGATTCAGGTGATTCAATCAGTATTTCTGTAAGCAACTGAATGTGAAAATTTTCAACTTCACCCAGAATTTGCATGATAGAATCTTTGTTTTTAGATTCTCAAGCTTCAATGAGTTTGTCAGTGGTGTTAAAATCTACTTTACTATTACGAAATGCAGAAACAGCATATGTTTGAGTAATATTATTTTTTTGTAGTACACGTGCAACTTGCATATTAGGAGTGATAAGTCACATATTATCACCTCAAATCTTGTGAGCGACAGCTAAACTTCCATCATCTATTATATATCTATTCACTCATGTATGCTGTATGTCTATACGAATAGGTTCTTCTGATTCTTTATAATTTATCATTATCGTTATCTCTAAATAAAAGCTGTTTTTTTACAAACAGCTATTTGGGTATGTTTTTTATACTAATTTCTCACAAGAGTATCTGTTTTCTTAGTTTTTTTTCTCAATGTGAGCAATGCTAATAATCAAGATCATAATGCAAGTCACGCAGGAATACCAGGAACTGGAGATGGAAAACCTGGACCTGGACCTGGACCATTTGGATTTCCACCTGTTGTAGGTGGAGTAGGAGGAAATAATGGACCTATTGGTGGCATTGGGAAGAGAGGAGTTCATGGTGTACCTGGTGTTCCAGGATTTTGAGGAGTCGTAGGAATTCAAGGTATTGAAGGAGTAGCTGGACCATTGGGAGTATATGAAACTGGAGTTGGTGTTCAAGTGCTTATAATCGGCTGTCAGTTTATATTTCTATATGTTGGTTGAACATTTTCTTGTGACTGAGTAATGATTTGCTCAAGAATGAGAATAGATTCAGCACTTTTTGGTAAGTATGTAACATTTCATCCACATGATCTTGCCATAAGAACAACATCTCAGTTTTTAGTTACAATTGCGTTTACTACATCTAGTTGCGCTGCTATATCAGTGGAAATTTTGATTCCTCCATTGATTCAATCAGGATTATTTCATGAACCAAAGACATTATAGAGATACTCATAATCATCGATATTAAGTCACATTGAAATCATCACTTCTTCAAGACTTCATGACGTATTACTTTGGTACATCGCTTCAGCAAGTTCTGCTCCATTATTTCCTCTGAGTAAACTCTCTATATTCAGACTGCTCGCGAATTTTCCGGATGCGTTTCGAACTTGATGTATAACAGTATCACGAGACTCTGGGTTACTCCCTTGGTTTCAAAGTCTGAGAGATTCTTCGAGCAGAAGTGTTACTTCATGTAAATCTAGAGATTCATTTTTATAGGCTTCATCCAGTTTATCAGCCATAATTTGACCGTTTATAGTTCTCATATCCCACCCTATTACTTCTGGTGATAAAATCATACTCAAAGAGTCAACATCTATTTCTCAGGTTTCTGACATTTCTCTCACAATTCTGTCAGCTACGAGTGTCGTAATAACAGGAGTATTTTTTATAAGAAGCGCTATTTCACTTTGATCACTTAATCCTGTGGAGTTTAAAAAGGAAGGAGAAAAATCAGCTGTATCATAGGGATGGGTATTTTCAGTATCCAATAATAATGATACTTTTTCGCTATTTGAAAAAGTTTCAGTCTGAGTTGCAGCTGAGGCTGGAGAAGAAGCAGCGATTCAAAGAGCACTCACTATTCATAAAATATCTTTTTTAGACATAACATATAGTAATGAAATATATAGTTATATATTAGTGAAATATTATAATTGTCAATGGATAATAAGAAAAAATTTTAAAATGTAATATAAAAAATGTATATTAAAATACATCATCTATTTTTTGTTCTAGTTTCTGAACCTCTGTAAGTTTTTCAGCCTCTTCCTCTGCTTTGTGATCCTCAGCTAACTGTTCAGCTAGTCTGTACGCTTCTTGTTGTTTGCGAAGTTGAGCCTTAGTGACTCTCACTTTAGGAGGTGGTGGTGCAAATTCTGACATAGGAGAAATATTAAAATTATACTATGAGTCTAAATAAAATTAGGTCAGTTTCAAGATATTTTTTACAATATAATTTCAAAGTTCAGATGAAATAAAATTATTTGTAAGTCAGGGAGCAGAATTGAGTTCAAAAATTTTTAGTTCTCCATTAGGTCATTGTCATACATCAATAGAGTAATATCTATGTTTGTATTTTTTACTACAGTAGGATTCTATCGTCTGTATTATTTTTTGAAGTTCTACAGGTATTTCCCAATCTTTGAGATCAATAAATCCTCCATTTCTAAAAGTATTAGCAATGTATGTTCCAACTTCTGGCTGACGCAGAAATTTTCAAATTATTTTTCCATCTAAGAGTATAATCCTGCAATCATGGAGTCATGGGAATTCGTAGAATCACGCTGAAGTATCAAAAAAATCTTGCAAAATATATGGGAAATTCTTTGTTTCTAATATTTCATTATCAGGAAGATTTTCTCCAATAAATATTCATCTGCTTCGGGTACCATCTCTCGGTTTTAAAACTTTAAGGCGAGATGAGACATTTAAAAAGTTATGTACTATATCTTGATAATTGAGACAGAGTTTTGACTTGAGCGTTATTTCTGGAAATATTTCTTCGATGTTACATTTATTTCTTGTGAGGGTATGCATTGAGTTAAAGATATTTTTTACTCAAGCTGGAATCTCAAAACCAAGGACTAAGTCTGCGTGAACGGTTCAGGTATAGGGAAACCACGTGTTTCATATTTTTTGAAACTGAGGACTAAATTCCTCCCCTCAACAATAACTATGTTCTCAACGAGCCATAAAAACTCACACTTCTGAAGGAAATGACCCAAGAAGTGTATTTTGTTTTTCTTCTGCGTTTCTTAATTCTTGATATGGATGTGTGAGATCTATAGTATGATTTTTGAGAGGAAAAAACATTATGACATTTTTCTTCATATTTATATTTCTTTACGTTCTCGAAGAGCACTCACTAAACTCATAGTATCAGCGTACTCAATATATCCAGAACTCAGTCATCTTGAGAGTCTTGTCATTTTTACTTTATACTTAAGTTTTCTCTTTTCGATTTCTTCGGTAAGGAAACTGGTCGTTGCTTCTCACTCTAAATTTGGATTGGTAGCAATAATAATCTCAATTTTTGAGTCTGCGTTATCGATTCGTGAGAAGAGTTTTGAAAAATTGAGGTCTCATACAAAGACTCCATTAATTGGTGAAATTGCTCATCCTAATACATGATAGACTCAGGTAAATCCTCCTGACTGTTCAAGAGTGAGAAGATCCAAGTATTCTTCTACGACACATATTTCTTTGTGATTTCTTGAGCTATTGTTACAGATGTTACAAATATCCTTTGGAGCGTCGGTGATAGCACCACAAATATGACAAATGGCAGTTTTTTCCTTTATGGTAAGAATATTTTCTCTGAGTTCTCTCAGGTAGTTTTCGTTGGTCGATAACAAAAAAAAGGCAAGCTTCGTAGCTCTGTTTTCTCAAATACCAGGAAGAAGAGATATATTGTGAATAAGACGTTTAAGGGCTTCAGGCACTGATGATATTTAAAAATATTATTCCTTAAATTGTAGGAATTTTTGAGCTATTGGCAATAAAAAAAGACTTACATTTTATAAGTCTTTGATGGGATAAGGTATGTTTGTATTAGTTTTTGAAAACATATTGTACATTACTCTTATACACAAGATAATTTGGATCCTCAACTTGTTGCATGTTGTTCAAAGCATCTTCAGCCCCGATACTATCTAAACTGTCTATTTCAGCAATTTTTACATTGAGTCTATCAAGTTCTACTTTCAGTTCGTTTTGATTTTTTTCAAGTTGTCTAATGGTGTATCCTTGTGTTGCATTTGCGTTAAGTATCCATACATAGTACAAAAGTAAAAATCCAATGAGACCTAAAAGTGCACTATAGGTAGACTGGTACCCAAAGGTAAGTTTTTCTTTTTCTTGTTTTCTCATTGATGAAAAGTGAGAATCTGGATGTTGTTTGTGTATGAGTCTTGGATTCACGATTTACAAGGAGATTAATAGATATTATATTTTTTGAGCCTGTCTTGCTTTTGCACTCCGACTTCTTCTGTTTATCTTTTGTTCTTCTTCACTTGGAAGGATTGGTTTTTTATTCAGGAGCTTCAATTTCGCAGTATGTTTACATGTGCAGATGATATCACGACAGATACAATCTTTACTTTCTTGCTTAAAATATTGTTTTACAATCCTATCTTCGAGAGAGTGAAAGCTTATCACAAATATTTTTCCATCTGACTCTAACAATTCTACTGCTTGAGCGAGAGATGATTGTAACACCTCAAGTTCCTTATTTACCTCTATTCTCAGTGCTTGAAATACTCTCGTTTTCGTCTTTATATGTTTATTTAAATGTTCATCTAATAGGTCTGTGAGGTCCGTAGTTGTTACAAATCTTCGTTGTTGCCTTCGTTTAAGAATACTGACTGCTATCTTTCTAGCATGGGGTTCTTCACCATACTCTTTCAGTATTCTATATATTTCTTTTTCCTCGGAATAATTTATAATGTCTGCTGCGGTTCTTCATGACTTTGTATCAAATCTCATATCGAGAGGTCACTCGAGTCTGAGAGAAAATCATCTTTCTGCTTCATCAAAATGAAGGGAAGAAACTCAGAGATCATAGTAGATTCCAGTGATTTTGTGTATTTCGTGTTCAGCAAGTTTTTCAGTGAGTTCCGAGAAATTTGCTTGAATCAGGATAATTTGTGTTTTTGTATTCAGTGCTTCTAGGTTTTGTCTTGCAAGGACGAGATTCCTCTCATCAGCGTCAAATCCAATAAATATATCATTTGGGTTCATTTTTTTAACAATTTCACATCCATGACCAGCGAGTCAAAGAGTACAGTCGACGATGATATTTTGTCTATCATCAAATATTGTAATACTTTCAACAAGCTCTGGGAGTAAGACAGAAGTATGGATATTTGCATCAATTTTTACTTCCATAATCTTCAATTTGTTAAAAAGTTGTGAATTTCTTAATTTTAACTGTGTAAAATAGAGAACTTCTATATCTATTTGTATGTTTTTTGGGAGCTAAGTCAAACACTATATTTACATTGAACTAGACAAATACGACAAAATATTTTTGTCTATTTTAAAGCAAGAAACTTGAGTTCTTCACATTTTCTTCACATTCGGCAATTTTAAGCAAAAGTATATAATGTGTATATATACAATAACAGTCAAAATATCCACAAATAAATCTTGTAAATATTTAAATATGAATAAAATAGTAATGTTTAAAAATAATATAAAATATACACGTGATACAGATACAAGACTTAAAAGTTTCCGTTTGAGATAAAGAGATACTAAACGGAATTTCCCTCAAATTTGAACTTGGGAAGAATTATTGCCTCTTATGAAAAAATGGTTCAGGAAAATCAACGCTTTCAAGTGTTCTTATGGGGCATCCTAAATATGAAGTAACATGAGGAAGTATTTCTATCAATGGAGATGATCTCCTTGAGATGGAACCAAACGAGAGAAGTAACGCAGGAATCTTTCTGAGTTTTCAAAATATTCCTGAAATTAAATGAGTAAAACTCTCTGAATATCTCAGGACTATTTTCAATATTTCAGAAAAAGGGAAAAATGCAGAATTTACAGAGCTCTCACCATTTATCTTTAAAAGATTCATCAAAAAACATATGCAAGAACTGCAGATTGATGAAGCATTTTTGGATCGAGATCTTAATGTGTGATTTTCAGGAGGAGAGAAGAGAAAAATAGAAATCCTTCAAATGAAACTCATTGGACCAAAATATATTATTCTCGATGAGATTGATTCTGGTCTTGACCTCGATGCCTTTAAAACCGTAGCGTCAATGTTACAGTCTTTAAGTTCACCTGAAAACTCAATTATTATTATCACGCATTACTTCACGATTCTTGAATATATCGATGTCGACACAGTATTTGTTATGAAGGCAGGAAATATCGTAAGAGAAGGTGGTAAAGAACTCGCACAAGATATTAGTGAAAGTGGATTTGGAGAAGTATAATTTAAATAAACAAAATATGTGAACCGTTACAACTTCAGGAACTTGGGATTTCTCGGACGAAGTCATTTATAAAGGAACGGCTGTTCAAGGAATAAATGAAATCGTGGTACGACAAATCTCTCATGCAAACGAGGAGCCAGAGTGGATGCTTGACCTTCGACTCAAAGCACTCAAAATCTATGAAGAAAAAGCAATGCCAAGTTGGGGGCCTGATTTATCAGACCTTGATTTACAGAGTATTTATTATTTCGCTCAACCAGAAGGTGCTTGAAATAATAAATCGTGGGATGATGTCCCTGAAAGTATAAAAAATACTTTTGATAAACTTGGGATTCCTGAAGCTGAGAAAAAAGCACTTGCAGGTGTTGGTGCTCAATATGATAGTGAAACAGTCTATCATAGTCTCAAACAAGAAATAGCTGATCAAGGTGTTATTTTTGACGACCTCTCAAATGCTCTCAAAAATCCAGAGTATGAAGCACTCATCAAAAAGCATTTTTCAAAATCTATTCCTCTCACAGATCACAAATTTGCAAGCCTACATTATGCTGTTTGGTCTGGTGGAACATTTTTGTACGTCCCTAAATGAGTCAAAGTCTCTGAGCCACTTCAATCATATTTCCGTATGAATGTGAAGAAAGGTGGACAGTTTGAGCATACGATGATAATTATAGAAGAGGACGCAGAAGCTCATTATATAGAATGATGTTCTGCTCCTAAATACGATGAAAACTCACTGCATGCTGGTTGAGTGGAGATTTTTGTTGGAAAAAATGCAACGATGAGATACTCGTCAGTTGAGAACTGGTCACTTGATACTTATAACCTCAATACTAAAAGAGCACTCCTTCAAGAAGCTGGATATATGGAATGGGTATGAGGAAATATGGGATCTAATACTACTATGCTCTATCCATGTTCGGTTCTTATTGGTGACAACTCTCGAGCTGACCATCTTGGGATTGCATTTGCGAATGCTGGACAAACTCAGGACACTTGAGCGAAAGTGATTCATATAGGGAAAAATACTTCAAGCTCTATCGTGTCTAAGTCTATCTCAAAAGCTGGTTGATTGTCTACCTATAGAGGTTTAGTAGACATCAAAGCCAGTGCGACTGGTTCAGTAACAAAGATTGAATGTGATGCTCTTCTCCTTGATGATATATCTGGTTCAGACACGATTCCAGAAATACGATGTGACAATGCAGACTCTATAGTCGCTCATGAAGCAAGTGCTGGTAAGATAAATGAAGATGATTTATTTTATCTCCAATCTCGAGGAATCGATGAAGAACAGGCAGCTGCGATGATAGTAAATGGATTTATCTCTCCTATCGTCAAAGAGCTTCCTCTTGAATACGCGAGTGAAATGAATGTCCTGATTTCTATGGAAATGGAAGGAAGTATTGGATAACTCTTATATGATTATGCTACAACTCGACAAAAAAACAGTTTCTGAATTTGAAAATGCTGGAGTAAAACAACTCAAAGTGTTTTTTTACGAAGCTGGTTGTTCAGGTAATAAAATAGATATGCAAACTGATTTTGAGTTAACAGACGATATAGAAATGATAGACAGTGAGTACTTATTTTCACTCTATGTTCCAAAAACTGATAGAGTCTATTTAGAAAATGCAAAGATTACGAGAGTGGTCAAAGCTGACCATACGGGCCGTGAACAAGTGAGATTTATATTTACAAGTTGAGAAGTACTTGATAGATGTGGTTGTGGGACGAGCTTTGCATTTGAAAAAAAACAACCAAAAATAGACCTAGAAAAACTTAAAAAAATGAGAGAAAATTTTAAAAATAAACATGCCTAGTATGAAAATCCTTTCAGAAAATAGACTGTATATGAGTGATGAGCTTGAGAAAGAAATTCATATTGCAGACAATGCCATAGTTCTTATATATGATGAGAAAAATGTACTTGAAAAAGTTACTTTTTGATCTTGTGCTTCACTCAAGTATTTTGGGTATTTTGAAACTGCAGAGAAATTTGATAAGTATTTTCTCATAAATGGAGAAGATGCCAAATGTGAAATATTCTCGCTTCTGAGTTCAACATGAGAAAAAATTACTGCAAAAATTAATGGTGAACTTGCTGCAAGTAGAGCTTTTCTGAACATGCATATTGTAAGCTTTGTTTCTGATGGCTGACTTATTGATTTAGATGGAATCGTACATATCACCGAAGGAATTGAAAAAGTAGAATGATATCTTGTAGAAGAGAATATTTTTCTTGGAGCAACAGGGAAAGTTCGAGGACTTCCTACGCTCTTGGTTCATAGTAATGACGTCAAAGCAAGTCATGCTTGTAATATGGAGAGAATCTCTGATGATAAACTCTTTTATCTCAGAAGCCGAGGACTTCCACGAGAAGATGCAACGGTCCTAATGCTTGAGAGTTATATTGCAAAGATATTTTGAGATCTTGAATGAGATAATGCTGAACTTTTTAAATCAACCAAAGAAAGAATTTTAGAGAGAATAAAATCAAAATAATATGCAAGACTATAAAAAGGATTTTCCCATATTTCAGAATCATCCAGATTTAGTATATTTAGATAGTACTGCCACGAGTCAAAAACCTACTGTGGTTATTGATGGAGTAGCAGATTATTTAAGAAACAGCTACGCGAATATTCATCGTGGAAGTTACGTGATATCAGAAATTTCTGAAAGACTGTATGAAGACTCTAAAAAAATAGTCGCGAAAAATCTCTGAGTCGAAAATTGGAGAGAAGTCATATATACAGCCAACTCTACCTACGCTCTCAATATTCTGGCTCAAAGTATCTGGAGAACAGGACTTTTAAAAGCTTGAGATACCGTACTTCTGAGTATCGTAGAACATCATGCCAATGTCGTTCCTTGGCTTATACTCAAAGAAGATTATGGAGTCAATGTCGAGTTTGTAGGAGTGACCGATAATTTTGATTTAGATTACAATGATTTTCGAGATAAGTTAACTGACAAAGTAAAAATAGTATCGCTCACTCATGTATCAAACACAACAGGACAAATATTTGATATAGAAAATGTAAGCTCTTTGCTTGCTGTGAGGTATTGAAACAATAAACCACTGTTTATAGTAGATGCGTCTCAAAGTGTTCCTCATTTTGAAGTAGATGTTCTAAAACTATGATGTGACGCGCTATTTTTTACTGGTCATAAAATATTTGCTGATTCGGGGATTTGAGTTTTATGGGCAAAAGAAACACTTTTAAATGTTCTCAATCCAATCTTTTCTGGTGGTGGAGCTATTGAATCTGTTTCTGAGTCTTGATTTACTCACAGTAAGAAACTTCCAGATAAATTTGAACCAGGAACCCCAAATCTTTCCGGAGCTGTGAGTTTACTGAGAGCTTTTGAGTATCTTGATTCTATATGAGGATATAGATTACTTGAAAATCATGAACGTGAACTGGTTCACTATAGTTTGGAAAAATTTGCATGACTTGAGAGTGTGAAGCTTATTTGAAGTACAGCCTCAAAAAATAGAGTATGAGTTTTTACCTTTGTAGTAGAAGGTATTCATAGTTTTGATATCTCTGACTATCTCGCTGATAATGATATTTGCGTGCGTGCTGGGCAACATTGTGCTGAGCCACTTATGGATTTTGTGGGTCAAAAACATAGCTGTCGTATGAGTATACAAGTGTATAATACAAAAGAAGATATCGATGCTTTTTTTGAAGTATTAGAAAAAGCAATTAAAGAATTAGCCTAAAACAATGCATAACGAAACAATAACATTTTACTCTAAGACTCCACCAAATAGATGAGTGTTAGATGATTTTGATATTTCTTTTTGGGAAGAAAATAGGACGTGTGGAGATGATCTCAAGGTATATATAAAAATAGAAAATTGAATCATAAAAAAATGGTCTTTTCAGTGAGATACAGCTATCATTACAACAGCATGTGCAAGTATTTTTGGTGAAAGTATTATAGATATGAAGATAGAGGAAATCTTTGCTTTTTGATACAAATATATTGAAGAGCTTATCGAAATGCCAATTTCAGATCGGAGAAAACAAGCTTCTGTACTGTGACTCTTAACAACTCGAAACGCACTGCATACATATTTACAAGATGGAAAAATTGACACTTTTGATGATGTTTTAAAGATATAAGAAATGATTAAACTTTCCAAAACATGAGACGATGCACTTAAAGCTCTTTGCTATATTGCTGATAAATGAGAATTGGTACAGATTCGTGATATCGTTGCATCACAGGGTATGAGTGAAACCTGCCTTCGCCGTATTATTCCTGAATTACAAAAAGCCTGAATACTTTTATCAAAACAAGGACGATGAGGATGAGTGATGCTTGCAAAAGTGCCAGATACCATCTCTCTTTATGACATATTTGTAGCAGTCGGAGAAGAAATATGAATATCAGATTGTACAAAAAATATATATTGTGAGAAAAAAACTGATTGTTACACTACAAATGCACTTTGAAATCTACAAAGATGATTTAATAGTTTACTTAAGATGCAGACACTAGATAAAATAATGAATAAATAAAAAACTCTCAATATGAGAGTTTTTTATTGTAATGTCTGAGAAGAAAACTACTCAACTATGAGTGTTCCAACCATCCCATTTGCTCGATGTTGACCAACTGAACAATAGTATTCAAATGTTCCAGTTTTATCAGCTATAAATGTAACCGTTGTTTCACCATCTGTTTCTACCTTTTCAGTAGCAGCATCAAATTCATCTACGACCCAGTCGTGGAAACCGTCTACTGATCTAAAAGTAATGCTTACTTCATCTCCTTCTTTGACTCTCATTTCTTTAATATCATATTCATAGTTGCTTCCTAGAACTGTAAATGAAGCCTCACCTGGAGTCTCATCTCAGGCAACAGCGTCACCACCAACAAGTGTATCTCCATTTTCATTCACACTTGGTGTTTCTTCTCCTGCGAGCTGAGTAGAACTAGCATCAGAAGTACTGTTTATTTCTACGGTATTGTTAGGAGTGACCGTTTCATCATTTGTATCAGCACATGACATAAGACCAAATAAAAGAGCTATACTGAGAGAACCAATCAATAATTTTGATTTCATAGTTTTTAATTAAAATATAATACATATATATTATATGTATTTCATAAAAAAACTCTAAAGAATTTCTTTAGAGTTTTTTTGTGAAAAGTGATAATTATTTTTTATCTGTATTCATATTAAGTTTAATTCAAGGTCCCATAGCGTTACAAACAACCACAGAAGTGATATACTTTCCTTTTGCTCCAGTAGGTTTCACGTCTTGGATTATTTGAAGAAATGCATTGAGATTTTCTTCAAGTTTTTCCTTTCCAAATGAAAGTTTCCCAAAGATAGAGTGAACATTTCCATGCTTATCAGTCTTGAATTCAAATTTCCCACCTGCAATATCTTTTACAACTGCGAGAAGGTCAACTCCAACTGTTCCAGTTTTAGGATTTGGCATAAGTCCTTTTGGTCCGAGTACTCTTGCGATTTTCCCAAGATGTCTCATCATTGATGGAGTAGCCACACAAACATCAAAGTCGAGTGCTACGTTTCCAGCTTCGATATCAGCGATGAGTTCCTCACCACCTGCTTCAGCAGCTCCTGCTTTTTTAAGGTCTTCTGCAGAAACTGTATCAGTAAATGCACATATTCGAGCTGTTTTACCAGTTCCGTTTGGAAGAGAAGCTGTTGTTCTAATCATTTGATCTTGATGTTTAGGATCAAGATTGAGAGTAAAGTGAACCTCAACAGTTGGGTCGAACTTTACAGTATTTGTTTGTTCAAGAAGCTCAACTGCTTCAGGAACCGTGTAAGTCATATCTGGACTCAAAAACTCGAGAGCTTTTTTGTATTTTTTTCCTCTTGCTGCCATAATAGTATAATCAAAAAATAAAAGGTACTTGCGTTTGATACATGTGTGAATATCGAAACTTCCTTTAGAAGGCTGCTGTATTATAGTGAATATTTTAAAAAATCAACACTTTTGGCTTATATTACTGAGAAAGTATAAATAGTAGGAATACTTATAATATTTTGTATTGATATTATAGATAATAATTTGCTTAAGTTAGGGTATGTATGATACAATTATGTGTATATTACTCAATAAAAATAAGCTCTTGAAAAATTTTATAACACTCTTTATTATTCTGAGTATCTGTGTTCTTCAACTAGACTCAGTATATTCTGCTTCAGATGAGGTCTCACCGAGGGTAGTGAAAGTGCAAGCAGCTTCTTTAGCTTGAACTCCAACAGCTCCATCATGAATGGATAAAAAAGGATTTGTTTGAGAAATTATTTCAAATATATTTGAAAATATAAGTGGAGCACAAAAAATAAAAACGGTATTTGTATCAGCGTTTCAAATAATTGCTGGATGAAATAACAATAATATTCCAAAATGGGATGGATCTAAATTTTTAGTTGGGCTCATTACAGATACAGGAACGAGAATATGAGTTAATAGGTCATCACCGAATTATACGCTCGACGTAAATGGAATAATAAATGCAACGAGTTTTCGATGAAATGGAGCAAATATTACGAGTATTAATGGGGCTAACATAACCAATGGAACAATTTCTTGAGGTAAAATTCAGGATGATTCTATTAACACTAATCATATAATAAATAATAAAATAATAGCAGAGGATATTGCAGCTGGAAGTATTTCTCGAAGTGAGTTAGCTGACAATGCTGTTGAATCAAAACATATAAAAAACGGTGAAGTTAGGTGAGAAGATTTACTCAATTCTTGAACTTTTACTATGTGAAACCTCAATATCACGGGAAAAATCAGTACTACAAGTCCAACAAATAATAATCATGTTGCTACAAAGAGTTATGTAGATAATCATAAACTTTCATGTAGACGTACAAATGAAGTGAGAGGGTGGCCTCAAAACGCAGTGGCATCTTGTAATAATAACGAATTTTTAACATGATGAGGTGGGCGATGTGAAGTTCCCAAAGACGATTGGATGGACTTAAGTCAACCTGATAGCTCATTATCAAAATGGGAAGTTGGATGTACAACAAATGAATGAAATAACGCTGCATCGTATGCATACGCAGTTTGCTGTTCTTATTAAGTAATTTCTCAAAAATTTTAATGCAAAGTGTAGTTGAAATTGTAAAAAATATTTTCTCACCTATAATTGAGGAAATATTTTTTATTATTAAAATAATATGAACTGCTCAAATTGCTGAAATACAGACACCAAGGTACTCGATTCAAGAGTATCTGATGATGGAAAAACGGTCAAACGAAGACGAGAATGTGAGAAATGTCAAAATAGATTTACGACCTTTGAGAAATGAGCAGTGAGTAATCTCATTATCGTGAAGAGCTGAGACGTCAAAGAACGTTATGACAGAGATAAACTTGAAGATAGTATTCTCAAGGCTACAAATAAAAGAGGAATTAGTATTTTAGATGTAGAGAGAGCTATTGATGAAATAGAGAGTGAGCTTGGAACTTGAAAAGAAATAAAGGCCCGTAGAGTTTGAGAAAAAGTACTCGAAAAACTAAAAATACTTGATGATATCTCATATATTAGATATGCGTCAGTATACCACAACTTCACTTCAGCAAAGGATTTTCTCGATTTTATACAGGATTAGTTTTTGTCTACCGGATCATATCAACCTTTGTTCCAGGGCATACATCTGAGAATACGTCCTATTCATTTTAGTGAGCCCATCAAGGCTCATTTTTTTTCGATAGCTTCTTTGGTATATTCACTACATGTAGGATAGTGCTTGCAATAGGGAGGATTATTATTTTTTCTTGCCCAAAAACTATGATCTGGTGAAAGATATTTTTGGTAGACTTCAATGATAAAAATAAGTATTTTTTTCACGGTGGATTTGGGATTATGCTGAAATCATATATACTCAAAGTATAATATCTTTAAGAAAAATTACAATGATTGGATATATATCAGGGAATATTATTGAACTCAGTGAACATTCGGTCCTCATACATACTCAGGGCTGACTTGGATATGAAATTTGGATTCATGAAATCACATTTTCTCATCTTATAAATACTGAAAAAACGGAACTGTATGTGTACCATCATATCACTGAAAATGCTCAGAGTTTGTTTTGATTTACAAGCTTAGATGAAAAAAAACTCTTTACGGAGCTTATTAAAATATCCTGAGTATGAGGAAAAGTCGCTCTCCTTATATTATCTCTTTGAAAAGATTCGCTCATACAAGCAGTACAAGCTGATGATAAAAAAGTTATAGAATCGGTAAAATGAATTGGTAAAAAAATGGCTGAAAAAATAATTCTCGAACTGAAAGACAAGGATTTCGTAAAAACTCATATTTCTCAATCAATCCAGCATGGGGTTTCACCACATCAAACTACGCTTCCAGCAACTCTTATGGAAAATATAAAAATGACTCTTACTACTATGGGATACCAAGGTCGTGATATAGAAAGAGTCATGGCTACCATTCCTGAGGAATTAACACAACTACAAGACATACTTCCTTATATGATACGAGAATTATAATATGAATATTTCAATATTTGCAGCAGTAGGATCTGGCAACCTCGGAGATGAACTCATATTAAAAAATGAAATAATACTCCTAAAAAAAGAGTTTTGAGAAGACACTCAATTTCGAGTATTCACCTATGATATTCAGGATGTGTTTTACCGTGACCCACAAGTAAGTTATTTAGAATATTTCCCAATTGATTTTAGGAATATTAAAAAATTAACACGTAATATTACAAATTTTAAAAATTTTGTGATTACTTTATTATGGTCACAAAGAGTTGTTATCTGAGGATGATGAATTATGTATGACTCAGAACTCCAGTCAGTTTGAAATCCTCTCAAACAATGGGAGTTTCGAACAAAATGGGCGCGATTTTTACGTAAAAAAATATATTTTTACGCAGTGTGAATTGATATAAAACAACAAGAAAATTTTAAACTTCTTGGTGATATATTCAAAAATGCTTGGAAGGTAACGGTACGTGATCAAAAAAGTAAAGATCAGCTAAAAAGTATTTGAATAGACAGTCACATTATAGATGATCCAGTTTTACATGATAATAGTATAGATGAAAAAAAATGAAATGTCATCAGCGTACATGCTTCAAGAACTTTTAGAACGAGTGATTTTGATAGCTATGATTTTAGATGAAAAAAAATATGACTTGCTCTGAGGAGTTGATACTTTTGAACCAGTTGAAACACTCAAATTGAAGTTCTCATAATAGAAGAGCTCTGTAAATATTTAGAATCCAGATGAGCGAAGCTTATTTTTCTCCCCCATAGTTTTCATCCAACGGATACGCTCGCAAATGATTATGAATTTATGAAACAGTTTCTCACACTTGACAGAGAAATATGTGCGAGTATGTGAGAGGTCTATACTATATACAATCACCACCTTGTTCACACAGTTATATCTATGAGACTCCATAGCATTATTCTGAGTTACGTATATGGAATAGATCAAATAGTTCTCAGTTATTCTCAAAAAACAGAGGAACTCCTCAAGAAACTAGAACAATAAAAAAACTCTCAAGATTTCTTGAGAGTTTTTTTTGCTATGAGATGAAACTCATATTAATTACATGCTTTAGAAAGAAGAAGACTTCAAGCGAGTACTTGACATGTTTGAGTTGTAACTCCTGGAGCCACAGTAGTAACAACAGTAGCAACATCAATCCCAATTTCAAATCTAGAATCATCTGCTCCATTATCAACTACTTGAGCTGCTTTAGAGGTTACAGAACCTGCAGCTTCAAAAGCTGTAGAAAGTTCATATTTCCCATTATCAATACCAGCATCTTGAGCTGTAGTATATGCGTATACACACGTTGTAGTTCCACCAGAATCATTACAATTTTGACCATTTTTAGGATCTTGTGGAATAAGTTCTATATATGAAGATACAGCTGATATAAATTCTGCTTGCGTTGCATCAGGATATTGTGATTCATCTTGATATGCTTGTTCTACAGATGTTTGAAGAGCCTTAATATCATTGATACGAGTTGTATCTCGAGCTTTTTGTATTTGAGATGTAAATACCGTAACAGCACCAGTAGCAAGGATACCAATAATTGTAATTACTACAAGTAACTCAATTAGGGTAAAACCGTTCTTTAGATTATATTTCATATTCTAAGCATAGTAAATAAATAAATAACTCGTTTATTATAGTATGAGATATGTAAAAATAGAAAATCTATTAGGTATTTTTACTTGCTTATTTTTATTTTAATTTTTTAATATAATAATTTTAGCTGGTGTGAAAATTTGAATAATATTTTTTTTTGGCTATACTCGGGCTCACTATTTTTAGAACTTTTGAATTTATCAAGAGGAAATTAAACACCAGTACACTTATGAACGTTGAAATTAAAAAATTAGGGAATTCAAGACTCCAACTCACTATTGAACAATCTACAGAAAATGTAGCAAAATACAGAAAAAAAGTACTTGCAAGCGCAAGTAAAAATGCAAACATTAAAGGATTTAGAAAAGGAGCTAAAATTCCAGAAGATGTTATAATTAAAGAATTCGGAGAAGAAAGAATTTTACAAATGACGGTGGAACAAGCAATTGATGGGCTCTATAAAGAAGCTCTGAAAAAAGAGAAGCTTATGCCCGTTTCACAAGCTGAAATAACTGAGGTCGTATCTCAAGATCCATTAAAAGTTCTTATAGAAGTGGAAGTATTTCCAGAAATAGAAATAGAGGATAGTTATAAAAAAATCAAACTCGAAAAACAAAAATTATCTGTAAGTAACTCTGAAATAGAGGATGCTCTGCAGGATATTAGAACACGATTTACTCATTTTCATGACGCTGATTCAAATTACACAGCAAGTATGTGAGACAAAGTAACTATCGATACTGATGGGTATGATACTGAAGGGAAGCTTATGGAAGCGACATCTATGAGAGAATATCCACTCGTTCTTGGGTCAAATCTACTGGTTCCTGGTTTTGAAGAAGATATGGTAGGTATGAAATCTTGAGATGAAAGAGAGCTTGATGTTACATTTCCAGCTGACTATCACAATGCTGATTTTGCAGGAAAGAAAACAAAATTTAAAGTAACAGCAAAAAAAATAGAAAAAGCACATGTTCCAGAATTTGATAAAGAATTTATTCAAAAACTTAGAGGAAAAGATCTAGATTTAGACGGATTTAAAGCATTACTGAAAGAAGAAATACTTGAAACAAAAGAAGCAAATGATGCTATGGAACGAGAAAGTACACTTATTGATGAACTTCTCAAAGTATCAAAACTTGAAATAGGAAGTGAGTTACTTTCTCGTCAAACAGATCAAGTATTTGAAGAAATTAAAGAAAATGTATCGAAAGATGGAGTAAAAATGGATGATTATCTTGCTTCTCTAAATCTGAGCACTGCAGAGTATAAAAAACAACATGTAGAATCTACAGCTCAAAAAAGACTTCAAGGTGAGATTATTTTTAATAAACTCATGGAAATTGAAAAAATCGAAGCTTCTGACGAAGAGTTACAAGCTGAAATTCAAAAAATAATGAGTCGATATCAATCAGAGGATGTTTTAAAGAGATTAAAAGAACTCTATGTTCCTGGAACTTCATACTATGAAGAACTCAAAAGAAGAATGACATACAGAAAACTTATAGATAATTTCTTTACAGAAACGAAAGCAAAGAAAAAATAAATACGTGATTATAAAAAAATAGAACTCATCTGAGTTCTATTTTTTTATAATCATAATCCCGTCATCATCATCAATCTGGATTACTTCATACGCGATGTTTTCTGTATTTAAATACTCATATAAACTCTCCATTTTGTATCGAAATTTTATAACATCATCTATCACAATGATAGCATTTGGAAGTGTTTTATCCCAGACAAGTTTCAAGAAATTGAGAGATTCCTTTTTCAGTCCATCTATAAATATAAAGTCATATTTTTCATCTAAAAGTGGTAATACCTCTCTGGCATCTCCAAAATAATGAGTGATATATTGGCTGAGTCACACTGCTTCATAGTTATCTTGAGCTTCTTCATAGGCGAGTTGTGAAAACTCGATTGAAGTAATCTTTCACTCATTTTTTTGTATTTCAAGAGCAAAATGAATCGTCGAATACCCATTAGCACTCCCGATTTCTAGTATTTTTTTACACGTATTTTTTGCTATGATTTCACGTAGAAAGAGTGCATTTTTTAAACTCACATTGGGGATATTGTTTCTTTCTCAGTGAGCTTTGAGTTCTTGAAGAAATGTTGTAATTGCATCAGAGTCCATAAATTGTATTTAATAAAAATATAGAACTAATATAAGAAAATACTCAAAAATGGAATAAAAAATTTGCGTTTCTCTTACAAGTTTCATATAATTAACTCGTGATTTTATTATTTATTTATAGAGAAATGAAAAATATTTTGAAACTTGGTCTCGCTTCAGGAGTTGCAGCTCACGCTCAATTTGCAAGTGCAGCAATAAACGTAACTGGAACAAAAACTAATACTACTGGTGATAACGGTACGAGTGGTGATTTTGTAGGAACACTTGATAATATTTTAGGATTTCTTATTGGTCTTCTCTATTTCGTTGCAGTAGTATTCGCTCTATATGGATGATTCCAAATTCTTACAGCAGGTGGTGATGAAGAAAAAGTGAAAAAAGGAAAAACAACACTTATTCAAGCTGTTCTTGGTCTTATCGTTATATTCCTAGCGAGTCAAATAATCAGATGGGTTATCTCTATTGGTACTAGTGATGTTGTTGTATAATATGATAGGAAAAATATTTTTCATACTCTGTGCGTACTTTAGTATTATTCTTCAAGCTTGAGCTGTTGAAGCTCAAAATGCTTTTGGAGTAGGAAGAATTACTCCAAACCTGAGATTATGAGGAAATGATCTCGTTTTTACTCTTGATAATATTCTTGGATTTATCATTGGGCTCTTCTATTTCATCTCAGTAGTTTTTGCTATTTATGCTGGTTTTACTATCCTAACTTCTGGTTGAGATGAGGAAAAAGTAAAAAAAGGAAAAAATATTTTGATATATGTTGTAATTGGTTTAGTCGTAGTATTCTTAGCGAGTCAACTTATACGATTTGTTATATCTGTTATGTCTGATGAAGATATTATTTGATCAACTTCTATACTTTTCCAACAGTTGGTATAAGCTTACATATTCAATATGAAAAACTTCGTTGTAAAACGAAGTTTTTTTGTACTAACTAAACTTAGATAATTCGATTTTTTCGCTATAATAAAGTTATATTACTTCCTCAATTGAGATTTATGTACCAACATCAAGAGCTAGAAAAAAAATGGCAAGACTATTGGCAAGAGAATAATACTTTCAAAACATCAAATACGTCATCTAAGCCATGATTTTATGTTCTGGATATGTTTCCTTATCCTTCATGAGCGGGACTTCATGTGTGACATCCAGAAGGTATGACTGCCAATGATATAGTCGCAAGATATAAACATGCGAAGTGATATAATGTCCTTCATCCAATGGGATGGGACGCTTTTGGTCTTCCAGCAGAAAACTATGCCATTAAAACTTGAGTGCATCCTCGTATTACTACTACTGAAAATATAGCGACCTTTAAAAGACAGATACAATCACTTTGATTTTCGTATGATTGGGATCGGGAAATAGATACTACTGATCCAGAGTATTTCAAATGGACGCAGTGGATATTTTTGAAGCTCTTTGAAGCAGGACTCGCATATGAACAAGACCTCCCAATAAATTATTGTCCAAGTTGTAAAACGGGGCTTGCTAATGAAGAAGTACTTTCTGATTTTTCTTGTGAGCGATGTGGAACACAAGTAGAAAAGAAAAAAATCAGACAATGGGTTCTCGCAATCACAAAATATGCAGATAGACTACTCGGTGACGTTGATGACCTTGATTGGCCAGATGGAATCAAGGATATGCAACGAAACTGGATTGGAAAATCACAAGGCTGTGAGTTTGAACTTAAAAAATCTGATGACTCATTAAAATCAATTCGAGTGTATACTACACGAGTCGATACTGTTTTTGGTATGACTTACGCAGTTATTGCTCCAGACCATAAAGATGTACAGGACTTTATCACTCCAGAAAATAAGGCTGCAAGTGAGGCGTATATCAAAAAATCAAATAACCAATCTGACCAAGATAGAACCTCAGATGGAAAAGAAAAAACCTGAGTTTTTACCGGTTCATATGTCGTAAATCCATACAACTGAGAAGAAGTACCTCTCTGGATTGCTGACTATGTTCTTGGAAATTATGGAACCTGAGCTGTTATGGCTGTACCTGCTCATGATGAGCGAGACTTTGAGTTTGCTCAAAAATTCAACTTAGAAATAAGACAATCAATTATAGCTCCTAAAACTTCTAAAAATGATTTAGAAAAAGCAATTACTCAATATTGAAATTTAGTAAATTCTTGAGAATACAACTGACTCACTTCAAAAGAAGCAATTGCAAAATTTTCTGAGCTTGCTGAGAAGCTAGGATTCGGTCATAAAAAAATAAACTATAAGCTCAGAGATTGGCTTTTTAGTCGACAAAGATATTGGGGAGAACCAATTCCTTTGATCCATATTTCTAGTGAAGATATAGACGCACTCCCGACTTCAGCATCTCCAGATGCCTGGGTGAAAGATGAGACTATTTTGATGGTTGGAGAAAAGGAGTTTTCAAAAATCTTTGATGGAATCTATGGGAAAATAGTATGCGATTATAATCTCCCACTCGAGCTTCCACAAGTTGAAGCATACGAACCATCTGGTGATGGACAAAGTCCTCTCAGCCAAGTTCCAGAGTTTATTCATGTAGATATTGCTGCAAATCTAATAGGACAGAGAGAAACTAATACGATGCCTCAGTGGGGGTGATCATGTTGGTATTATCTCAGATTTATGGACCCAAATAATAGGGATGCACTGGTTGGAAAAGATGCTGGAAAATATTGGGGAAGTGTCGATTCCTATGTTGGTTGAGCTGAGCATGCAGTGCTTCATTTACTCTATGCGCGATTCTGGCATAAATTCCTCTTTGATATTGGAGTAGTTTCAACAAGTGAACCATTCTATCGACTGAGAAACCAAGGAATGATTCTTGGGATGAGTTATAAAAATACTGGGTGAAAACTTATAGCTTCAGATATGGTTGATGAAAAAGATGGAAAATTTATAGATAGAGAAACAGGTGATATCCTTGAGAAAATTCCTGCAAAGATGTCAAAGTCACTTAAAAACGTTGTCAATCCAGATGAGATAGTGCAACAATACGGAGCAGATACTCTCAGACTCTATGAGATGTATATGTGAGATTTTGCTGATACGAAACCTTGGGATACAAAGTCTATAATTGGTCTTCGAAGATATTTAGATAAAGTTCATGCTACATTTATTGATGGCAAAGATAGAAGTGCTCAGAACGATGAGGAGGCTATGAAAATGCTCCATAAAACTATTAAAAAAGTAGGGCAAGATATAGAAAACTATAAGTTCAATACGGCAATTGCTCAAATGATGATTTGTCTGAATACAGGACTTCCAAAAGATGAGTCAAAAATGCAAGAATGGAAAATTAAGTATACACAGCTTCTCCATCCATTTGCTCCTCATATGGCAGAAGAAATCTGGGAATCTATTTCAAAAAAGAAAATTCCAGTTCTCAGAGCTTATTTTGCAACGGGAAATGAAGGAAAAATAAAACGAGCTCAGAGCGTCCTTGATACACTGAAATCTCAAATGAAATTAGAATCTATTCCTGATTTTATAGATGTAGAAGAGTCGGGTTCAACTCCAATGCAGTGTGCCATGCAAAAAATAGAAGCTTATAAAAGTGCTTGATATACTATTCCAGTTATGACTGCTGATACAGCTGTCTATTTTGAAAACCAAGATTTTGATTCGACTCATGTTCGTAGAGCTGCAATAGAAAAATCTTGAAAAAAAGAATCAGACTTATCAAAATTGGAAATAGCAGAAATTATGGTTGAGTTTTATAAAGATATTGCTCGAAGAAACGGCTGAGAAATAGATTTTCATTATGTAGATGCTTTTGTGGTTCTTTTTCCAAATGGCGAAATGAAGCAAATTGAATACAAGAGACATTATACCCTTACAGATATTCATAAGTGAGAAATATATATTCATGCACCAATGCGATGACTTTATATCTCAAAAGTAACGTGAAAAAGAGCTGATGAGTCTACTATGAAAGATTATATTAAAGAATTCTCTTGTTTAGCTGAAGCATTCAAAGAGTTATTCAGTC
This sequence comes from Candidatus Gracilibacteria bacterium, assembly GCA_010119145.1. Taxonomy (NCBI): domain Bacteria; phylum Candidatus Altimarinota; species Candidatus Altimarinota bacterium. Next base: position 15,756 of record JAACSU010000008.1, on the reverse strand, counting down.
TTAATGGAAGTTCAATATTCTTTAGTGATTGGCCAGAGTATGATGAAGCTATGACAATAGATAGTGAAGTCACTATCTGAGTACAAGTTCTTGGGAAACTTCGAGGAGAAATAAAAATTGCAATTGATGAAGACAAAGATTCAGTTCTCGCGAAAGCTAAATCTAATACTGATGTTATGAAATGGACGGAAGGAAAAGAAATCGTTAAAGAAATCTACGTTCCAGGGAAGATTGTTAATATTGTAGTGAAGTAATATTATAGACACTATATAAAAAAGAGACTGATTCATTCAGTCTCTTTTTTTATTTTTTATTCTTTTTATATTTCTTTCATTTTTTCTGTGATACTGGTGGAATAGAATTGTTTGAAACTATTTTTTCAGTGACTCATTCATCCGATTTATTTTGAGTTGTACTGAGCTTTTCAATTTCTACTTTTTGAGGAATTTCTGTTCCTAATTTTTGGAAGATTGCTGCCTTTTTTACTTGTTTCTTCTGGCAATAAGGACATACATCCCACGTGTTTCGTATCTCTCTTTCACAATGAGAACAATCATGTTTTAGCTCGGTATGACAATTTGGACACTGTGTAAACTCTGCTTCAATCTGTATATCGCAATTTGGACAATGCAGAATCTGAGATTTTTGTAGTCTTTCATCAATAATTTCATTCAAAATATCGAGATTACTTTCAACTTCAAGTGACGACTCTTGCGATAACGTCTTTCTAGGTCTTGCTAAGAGATACAAAAATATTCACAGAGGAGTAAGAAAAATTATAATCATTATACCAAGTATTTGAACAATTTTGCTTTCTGTACGAAGTGAGATATCTCTGGCTACCCAAATAATGAGCGCTATCCAAATAGCAAAAAAGTACACTACAAAAAACTTGAGCATAAACTCAAGAGTTATGTTTTGCCAGAGGTAATCTATATATGGATGACTCGAGTTGGCAGTATTTTGGAGACTCGATTCTAGTGTATCAGCTTTATAATTCATATTAGTGAAGGTGTTGTTGTTTCCATTTTTCTATCTCGCTATGATTTCAATTTGTCAAAACTTGAGGGACTGACAATCACTGAAACATTGCAGGTCGAGTATATACAGGATACTCTTTTTGTCTACCAAGTTTTTTTGAAAAACTCTCTTCTTCGAGTGATTCAGGATTTCATAATACTTCTGGAATATGTCGAACAAGTGCATCAATCAGCACTTGGCTAGCTATTTCACCACCAGATAGTACATATTCTCAGATTGATATTTGATAGTCGACATAGAGCTCAATAATTCTCTCATCAATTCATTCATAGTGTCCACATATGATGATACATTCTTTTATTTCTTGGCTAAGTTTTTCAATTTTTTCCTGTTGTAAAAGCTCTCAACTGGGTGACATAAAAATAACGGGTATCTTTTTTCATAGCTTTTCAAAAATGAACTCTATTCCACGAGCTAAGGGTTCTGGGCTCATAACTTGCCCGTGCATTCCATATGCCTTATCATCTACCTGGCCAAATTTTTTACTTGAAAATTGACTGAGTTTATAGAGCTCCACTTCAAAAAGTCATTTATTTTTAGCTCTTCCAATAATACTACTTTCTAAAAAACTCGTAAACGAGTCAGGAAAGAGAGTAAGGATATGAAACTTCATTATTTTTTTAAGATATCAAGTACATCGTGAAGCACTTTTTCTGGTGACTGTGTGCCATCTATTATATGATCACAAATTTTTTCTGCATGATGATTTTCATCAGAAATACTATCAACTCTTTTTTCTAACTCATGATTACTAATTGAGGCATCTCGAAGAAGTATCCTCTCTCGAACCGTTGATTCAGGAACTTCTAAAAATATAGAAGTTATTTGCTCTTTTAATTCTGGATAGTCTGACAGTATTGTAACAAGCCCTTGAACATCGACTTCTTTTATCATTTTTTTTCATTGCTCAATCCCCTCAAGTACGTCTGTTTTTTTAGTTCAATAGTAGGCTGAGTTATGTACAAATGCATATTCTAAAAATTCTCAGGCTTCTACGTCAGCCAGAAACTGCTCCTTAGAAATAAAGTGATAAATATCTCACTCAACTTCTCAATCACGCATAGGTCGAGATACATATGATTTGAGATAATGTAGTTCATCATACTCTCACGATTCAAGATTTTTTCTGAGTGTTCCTTTTCCACTTCCAGATACTCCCATGATGAAATAGAGATGTCATTTATCCATGATTCTTGTCTAAAAAATATTGTTGCTTAGTATAGGCATAAAATATTCAAAATAAAGTTTTACTCTATCTCAAAGCTTTTTCAAATGACGTATCATTGACTCCATGCAGACTGGAGATTAAATCCTCATGTTTTTCCAGTAATATCTATAACTTCTCAAGCCATATAGAGTCAAGATACCAGTTTGGATTCAAAGTTTTTTGTAAGTTCATCGAGTATCACTCAGCCTCCTGTAACTTTTGCTTCATTCCAACTTCGCAGGTCATTAATATGAATCGTTCGTTGCATATCATCCTCTTTCAGAGAAAAAAATTTTTCTAATTTTTTGGTCATGGACTCACTATTAAATGTCATTTGGAGGCTAATATTGTCTCTCATAAAGTGAGCTTCATTTTCTGGTGTCACTCATGATTTTCTCATATATTCTCCAAGTCTTACAGCAGCGTTGTAAATCATAGGACCTGAAACTCAAAAATGTGTAAAGAGAAATGATCCATTACTTTCACTGTACACTAGCTCTTTTCAATCATAGAGTTGCATATCGAGAAACACAGTTGTTCCAGATATTTCTGTGTGATCCTCTCGACTAACCATTCCACAGAGTCATTTAAATGGCTCGTTTATAGTATGTCCAAACTGTTGTGCTATCCTGTAACCCCAACCGTCGGTTCCCACACTGGAAAAGCTCTTTCCTCAAGAGGAGAGGACTACTTTTTTAGTTTTAAATACTTGCGTTCAAGAATGCACTGTAAATACTCCATTACCTCAGAGCTCAAGAGTGTCTGCTCAAGCGTTGAGTACAATTTCAGTATTATTAGATATAAGCTCTCGTCTTAATAGATCTACGAGTTCGGTTGCTTTTCCAGATGCGAGAATGATTCTGCCTCGGTCTTCTATTTGAGTTGCCACTCATCTATCCTCCAAAAATCATATCATATCATAATTTGAAAACTGTTTAAAAGGGCTGTACATTGCCTTGGTATTTTGTCCGAAATAATCTCGTTCAGGTTCAATGTCTATGTTCGATACATTGCATCTTTCTCCACCTGACATGAGGACCTTGATTCAAATTTTGTTATTTTTTTCGAGTAAGAGTTTCTCCATTTTTTTTGGAGCGTGGATTGCTGTAAACATACCTGCTGCTCAGGCTCAGATAACTATGAGGTCATATATTTTTTGATTCATATTTTTTTCTTAATTTTATACAGTATAAGCACTAACTGTGTGCTACAAAATTTTTAGCTAATATATTTTGACAAAAATCAATATAAATTAATAATACTGCTCGACGTTTTTGAAAAATGGAGATATGAATGTCTAAAAATACAAATACAAAAAGTGGAATCATTGCTTGGGATAACAAATTTCCAGTAATCATTCCTTTTTTCCTGCTTGCTCTGGGTGTTTATTCACTGGGTCATGCTGGATACTTAGGTCATGTTGGTGAGTTATATGCAGAAGTTTTGCATATCAGTTCAATTCACTATGTGTTTATGTTAGTGGGACTTTGGTTTTTCTTTTTGCGTCTCGGTGCTGAAATCGAAATCAAAGATGTCATTGATGCTGGACCATTGGTGATATTTGCAACCTTGGGAGGTGTCATTCTTCCAATGTTGTTAACTACCTCACTAGTCTTCTTCATAGGTGGTACTGCGACCTTTGCGATTGCACTGTATGCTTCGGCTGGAGCTATGGCAACGGATGTTCCGATGGCACTTGGTTCAGCTCGAAGTGTTGAAAAATCTGTTGTAGCTGTTATGGCAATGGCACTCATGATTCTTGCAGTTGGTGATGACCTCATTGGGGTTGTTGCGATGACTGGTCTCTTTGCTGAAAATATGACACAGTTCTATGCTCTCTTAGGAGAAGCTGTGATTCTTTTGATTTGCTGGTTCGTTGGAAAGGAAGGACACATCAGCAAAAAACTTTTTAACCGTGAAACAAAAGAACTCATAAGCGAAGAAATTATCGACTACACCATCATCTCGCCAGTGTTTTGGTGGGTGATGGCAATTCTTAATACAGCCTATCTAGGTTTTGTTGGTATTGAACCAATTTTGGGTGGATGTCTTCCTTTGATTTTTGCTCCCACTGATGTTAAGCATTGTGTTGCTCGCCAAACAGAGGCAATTGCACTCTGGCTACTTCTTCCATTCGCTATGGTCGCAGGCGCGGTTGATATACTTTCTCCACAGGCTTGGGGAATCTTCACCTTACTAGCCCTATTAGGAGGATTCTTGGGGAAGTTCTTCGGAATCTTTCTTGGTGGATTCTATGGCCGGAGTAAGGCAGATTTAGATGGTGATTACGGAGTAAAAAATTTCACCACAAAGTCTCTTATTTCCATGTCTGTTGCTGGTGCCTGTAACGGGACTGTTGCAATAATTTTTGTTTCTGTCGCACAATCAAAGGGACTCATCCCGGATGATTTAGCTGGCCAGATGAAGATTGGATTTTTGCTGACAGTTCCTGCGTCATACATCATAAATATAGCTCTTGGAAATTACTGGAATCCAATTGCTAAAGTCCCTGTGGCTCAATAAAAGCGCTCGCACGGAATAAAATAATAAAAGGCCTCGCGTTATGCGAGGCCTTTTTGTAAACTATTAATTATATGGTACATTTTCAACTTCCGTATAAATAGGAGTTCCAGATGCTAGGAGCTTGAAATCTCAATCATTCGTGTCGAGATTTCATATTTTGAGACAAGGATCAAAAATTATTCAACTACATGTTTCATCATAAAATGAAGAAGAATTAGTAGATTCTCAAAGAGTAGTACTGATGGTATTTTGTGGTAATCATACTTGAGAACTTCCAGTTTTTACAGTGAGGGAATCCACATCAGTATCTTCATAACTCTGATCATATTGCTGGTTAAATTCACTAACAGAAAAATAATTTTCAGTTTTAGAAACCGTATTTGAGTCCCAAGATGTATCTCACATGAATTCTTCTCAATATATAACGTATTCACTTTTTTTTTCATCCGTCACCCCACTTCCATATTTATCTAAAATAGTATCAAGTGCAATTTGATATGATCAACTCCCACTCGAGTCGTCAGAAATATCCTCTGTGAGATTGAGAAATCCCCAGATCATAAATCAAAGAAAGAGTACAAAAAATAAAATACGAAACATAGAAACAATTGAGAATTAATATAATGTATTTTACTGATAAAAGTCTATTGTCAATGCAGTACTTTAAAAGCTTCTTATGTTTCATACATCATTCTTACGAAAAATATATAAAGAATATTTATAGTATTTAGTCAAAATATATTTTGCCAGTTTTCAAAAAATACTTATTATCTCAGTCCTTAAAAATAAAAGGAATTGCTAAGTGATGTTGTAGATTACATCACCCCGTGACTCGTCACTGAGTTATTGAGTTCTAGCTTTACATGTATCAAAAAAGGTCTCGCTTCAAGCAATCCTTTTTTCTTTATTAAAAATATTTGCTAAGATATAATTATTATTTATAATATATTAGAGTGTGGAGACAGACAGTCTAGAGAAAAATGTTGGACGATCATCCAAAGCACGTTTCTGAATGATAGTTAGTCTTCCACTCACCCAATTTACTTTGATGAGCCTGAATATAATTCATGTGCTCCAAAGATATGAATAAAGAGCCCCATTTTGGGCTCTTTTGCTGACTATATTTTAAAAAATAATTGAAATTAAAACTCAAAAAAATCCCCAGTTTTTGGGGATTTTTAATGACTATTTTTCTACTTCACCATCTTGAACATCATCTTCAGTTGGTGTTTCTGGTTCAGCTTCTGCTGCTCACTCTTGAGGAGCTCCAGCTGCATCTGCTTGAGAGTAGATTTTTTGTCCTACTTGCATGAGAGTTTCTTGGAGTGCTTTACTTGGAGTTTCATAATCATCTTTTGATGCATCTGATTTTCCGAGTACTTCTTTTACATCCTTAATTTTATCTTCGAGAAGTTTTTTATCTTCGTCAGATACTTTATCAGCATTATCTCTTATAAGTTTTTCACCTTGAGCTACTGCACTGTCAGCTTCATTTCGAGCTGTTACGAGTTCTTTTTTCTTTGAGTCTTCATCTTTTTTCGCTTCTGCTTCTTTTACGAGTTTATCTACTTCTGCTTCATCCATACCAGTAGATCCTTGAATCGTGATTTTTTGTTCTTTTCCAGTTCCTTTATCTTTGGCAGTGACGTGGAGAACTCCGTTTGCATCGATATCAAATGACACTTCGATTTGTGGAACTCCTCTTGGAGCAGGAGCAATCCCGTCGAGCATAAATCTCCCGAGTGATTTATTATCTGCAGCCATTTCTCTTTCTCCTTGAAGGACATGTATTTCTACTCCAGGCTGATTATCTGCAGCCGTTGAGAATGTCTCAGTTTTTTGAGCAGGAATGGTTGTGTTTCGAGTAATCATAGCAGTTCTTACTCAACCCATAGTTTCAATACCAAGAGTGAGTGGCGTAACATCAAGAAGAAGGACATCTGTAACGTCTCCACCGATAATACCTGCTTGAATCGCAGCACCCATAGCAACAGATTCATCTGGATTAATCCCTGTATTAGGTTTTTTTCCGAAGAATGCTTCTACTTTTTGCATAACAAGAGGCACTCGAGTAGATCCACCAACCAGGAGAACTTGATTGAGGTCACTTGCTTTTATACCTGCATCTTTTAGTACAGCTTTTGACGGTGCTATTGTTCGTTCTACCACGTCACCAATAAGCTCTTCAAACTTATTTCGTGTAAGTGTCATCATGAGATTTTTAGGTCCTGAACTATCTACCGTGATATATGGGAGATTAATATCATAATCATTCGTAGTTGAGAGCTCTTTTTTCGCTTTTTCAGCTTCATCTCGGACTCTTTGAAGTGCCATAGGGTCATTTCGAAGATCTATTGCTTGATCTTTTTTAAATTCATCAATAATCCAATCTGTTACGATTTTATCGAAATCATCACCACCAAGATGCGTATCACCATTCGTAGCAAGTACTTCAAATGTTCCTTCGTCTGAAAGTTCAAGGATAGAGATATCGAATGTTCCACCACCAAAGTCATAAATCGCAATTTTTTCATTTTTCCCTTTTCAAGCTCCATAAGCAAGTGCTGCAGCTGTAGGTTCATTTACGATTCTTTTTACTTCTAGACCAGCAATTTTACCAGCATTGATAGTAGCTTGTCTCTGATCATCATTAAAGTATGCAGGAACAGTAATAACTGCTTCTGTAACACTTTGACCGAGATACTTTTCAGCATCCGCTTTGAGTTTCATAAGAATATGAGCTCCAATCTCTTCTGGACGTACTTCTTTTCCATCAAATACGATGAGAGCAGCACCGTCTTTTCCTTTTACAACTTTATAAGGAACGTTTTTAATTTCATCTGCTACTTCATCAAACTTTCGTCCAATAAAACGTTTTGCAGAAAATATAGTTCCAGCTGGATTTGTGATAGCTTGTCTTTTTGCTGGAGTCCCAACAATAATAGAGCCATCTTTATGAGCTACGATACTAGGAGTTGTTCTATTTCCTTCTGCGTTTGGGATAATTTTCGCTTCACCACTTTCCATAAAGGCAACTGCTGAGTTTGTTGTTCCCAAATCTATACCAATAATTTTTCACATAGTTGTATAAATTAATTTATAATATTTGTTATCTAAACAGTCGGTTTTAACGACTTGTATAAATAATATTCAAAAAAATATTCCAGTCAAATCTTTTTTAGCACTTTTTTACTTTGTGTGCCAGAAATCAAAAAATATATGGTATATCTATGTATTGTTTGTAGTTATTTGCGATGTATTTTAATGTATGATAGTATTGTTTATATATAACAAAAATAAGAAATGTCTGAAAATACTCTTCATACTCAGCAAAATAAAAACTCTCAAAATGGTTGAGAGCTTTTAAAGAGTTTTGAGGATAAAATCTCTGATGAAACAGTGAAAACAAAGTTTCAAATAGAAAGAGTATTTATACTTTGAAAATTTTTTCCGTTTTTACTTGAAACCTCAGACTTTGGAGTACTTATAGATGAGTTGCAATATGACAGAAATCCAGGGGAATATGAAAATCACGAAGACGAACCACTCATTGATAGAGTAGGCAATACTAATAAAGCACCTGAAAAACTCAAAGTAGCCTAAGCTACTTTTTTTGATAAAAAAAAGAACTAATCGTGATGATTAATTCTTAACTGATTTAACAAGTACTTTAAATGCTTCTGGATGACTGATAGCCATATTAGAAAGAACCTTTCTATTAAGTTTTACCTTCTTAAGGTATAACATATTAATGAATTTAGAGTACGTTGTTCATTCTTGTCTCACAGCGTTGTTAATACGAACTGTCCAAAGTCTTCTGAAATTTCTCTTTTTAAGTTTTCTTCAGATATATGAATTGATCCCAGCTTTCATCCAAGCGTTTTTAGCTCGAGAGAAAACTCTATTATTTAACATTCGGAAACCCTTTGTTGCCTTGATAACTTTTTTATGACGTTTTTTTGTCATGAGTGCTCGTTTTACACGTACCATGATTCTTAATTTTAAGAGATAAAGAGAAATCTAAAGATTCTCATAATTATTATATACTGTATGGAATTTGTCTTTTGATTCTTGAAACTTCAGCAGCAGCTATAACAAGCCCGTATTTATGTCGTCCTTTTGATTTTTTAGACTTATTCATAAGTAAATGCTTTTTACCAGCTTTTGAAACCATGATCTTTCCAGTTCAAGTTACCTTGACTCTTTTTTTAACACCACTTCTTGTTTTTAACATAATAGAAAATTAAATATAATTATTTTTTTGGTTTTAACATCACATTAAATGTGTTTCATGTTCTTTTTACTGGAGCATCTGCCTTATAGATATCTGTAAGACTCTCTATAAATGATTCCATTTTTGTTCCAGCGAGGTCACCGTAATGGTTTTCTCTTCATCTGAGCATAAGACTTACCTTAAGAGGATGTCCATCTGCTGCAAATTTCTCCGCTTGTTTTCGTTTTACATCTAAATCATGTTCTCAGATTTTAAATGTAATTCGAATTGTCTTAAGATCTGGAGCTTTTCATTTTTGTTTTTGCTTTTGTTCAAGCTTTTTCTGTCTATAGAGATATTTCCCGTAATCGAGCATTTTCACAAGAACAACATTATCTTTTTGACCGATTTCCATTAGGTCAAGTTCTTGGCTTTTTGCTTGAGTCAGGGCATCACTTAGAGTCATTTCTCCAAGATTCTCACCATCGTCAGTAATTACTTGTACGAGCTCAGCTCGTATATCTGTATTCAGTCTTTTTTTCTTTTCTCTCATTTATTGGGGTAATGAACTAAGCTTGCTCTAGTTGTTTCAGCATTCGTACAAATTTTGATTTTTTTCTAGAACCGTTGTTTGCATGAATTATATTCTTTTTTACGAGTTTATCAATAACAGATTGGAGTCCAGATCTTTTTGTATTCCCGTTCTCATCTACTTTATTGAGGTATATTTCTTTTGCAAGTTTTGCGTCTCAAGCTTTGATAGCTTTTTCAAAAGAAACTCTCGCTTCTGTATACATTTTTTTAAAATGAGTATTTCGAGCGTTCTTCTTTCTACTTTGTTTGAGCGCTTTTTTTGCAGATGCTATGATAGGCATTGTAAGATAGTATTATCGAGTAAATATTTTTTTGAGTTTGGGGCTCTACATTTCGTAAAATGTAGCACTAAGCTGGGGGATTATATAGAAAATACTATGCTAGTCAAAAGATTTTATAAGAAATTATCTTAAAGTTCCACCTACTTTTGATACTTTGTCTATAATTTTTTCTATAAGTGTATTTTTTATAGAATCGCTCAGAGTTTCTAAATCTGATTGTATATAAATTTTAAATGTGAGACTTCTTTTTCCTGGCAACTTTTCTTGTGATTCATAAATATCCTTAAGTTCCACTTTTTGAATAAGTGCGTCAGTCTTTGAAATAGCTGTTTGAATCTTTTTTCCAGGTGTTTGAGTATCTACTACAAAATTTAAGTCAAAATTATTTTGTTGGAAATTAGATATTTCTTTTGCTGATACCAGTCAATAAAATGCTGGTTCTAGTGCACTCATATCAAGAGTGATAAATCATATTCTTCAAGTTGCTCCAAAATTTTTCGCAGCTTTTGGATGTATTTCACCGATATATCCAACTGTTTTTCCTCGTACTATCACTTGTGCTGTTCTTCAGCCATGTGCAAAGTGTGGAATCTCATTAGTAGATTCTAAGCTGTGAGAGAGAACTCAGAGTTTTGCAAATATATCATTGAGTGTATTTTGTATAGAGTAATACGCATTTTCTGTATGACTCTGCTCTATGAGTCATAGTTCATAATTTTCTGAAATACTATCAGTTCACGATGTATGAAATACTTTTTCACATTCGAATAATTTTAAATTTTTGAATTCTCTTGAATTATCTTCCAGTGCTTGGAGTAAGTTTGGAATCAGCATTGCTCGCATATGAGAAAGCTCTTCTGAAAGGTAGTTTTTAAGAGGAATATGAGTTTCTATATCTCCCAGAGCTTTTTCAATGACAGTTTTATTTGTAAATGAATAGGTATAGAGCTCAAAAAATCAATCAGAAACAAGATAATTTCGCACGTCTCTTCGTGCCTTGTAGAGTGGTGATTGCGTTACAGCTCCTATATTAATTCGTGGAATAGTCATTTCAATTTTTCCATATCCATCCAGTCGTGCTACTTCCTCTGCTATATCAGCTATATTTGTGAGATCTTTTCTCCATGATGGAGGAAGAAGCATTTCTCACTCAAGCTCTATTCATACTCGACTGAGTATTTCGACTATTTGGTCTTTGCTATATTCTTTTCCTAAAAGCATTGATATAAATTCTCCATTGTATGGAATAGTTACTGTTGACTCTTTCGTTGGATACACATCTTTGAAAGCCTCGAGCTTCATATTTGGAAGATGTTTTTCTAGTTCTTGGATGATGAGAGATGGGCCTATATCTCTCAAATCTACAATTAAATCTTTTTCAAATACATTCAGCGCATCTGTTCGTAGTCCGAGTCTTTTCCCAGTTTGCCTTAAAATCGCTTGATCAAACCAAGCTGATTCTATTATTATATTACTTGTTGTATCAGATACTGCGGAAGCTTTTCAACCTATAACTCAACCAAGAGCGAGTATATTTATCTCATCAGCGATAACTATATCAGAGCTTGAGAGTGTATAACTCTTTCCATTAAGTGCTTCAAATTGTTCTCAGTCTCTCGCAAATCTGATATGCATATCTCACTTAATGGTGTCAGCATCAAAACAGTGAGTAGGTTGTCAATATAAATACAGGGAATAGTTGGTAATATCTACCAGAAGACCTTTTGATTCTACACCTTGAGACTGAAGGACTTCTTTTATATAGTCTGGACTTTGAATATTTTGAACTCATGAAACCTTGATTCCCATGTATCTCTTTACCTCATTTTGAATATCATTTTGAATCGAAAACTCATTTAAATTTGAAAAATTTCTTTGAGCATGTTCATAATCAAGTTTCTTGCCTGCAATAGCAGAAACCTCTCGGGCTATACCTATATGTGAAAATAAATCAGGTCTATGGTTAATAGCCTTGTTATCTATTTCCAAGATAATATCATCTTTTCAAAGGACTTCATCAAGTGGAGTTCCTGGTTTTGCTTGAAGGTGTGTGAGATCAATAATTTCAGTTTCTGTTTTTGCTGGAAACTCATCTTTGAGTCATATTTCTTCAGCTGCACAAATCATCCCAGAACTCTCAACTCATCGAATGGCTGTTTTTTTCATGATAACTGGATCTCATTGTCCATGCCAAAGGACACTTGCTCCAATTTTAGCAATCGCTACTCATTGTCCAACTTGTAGGTTAGATCCACCACACACTATTTGAGTATCAGACTCTTCACCAATGTCTACCATACAAACTCTGAGAGAATCAGCATTATCATGTGGAATTACGCTTGTAATTTTTCAATACACAATATTTTCAAAATCTTTTTTTTGAGAATGCATTTCTTCCACCTCAGCAGTATGCATAATAAGGTCTTGGGCTACTTCTTCGGGAGACTTAATATCTGGAATATATTTTTTGAGGACTTTGTAGGATACTTTCACAACATTTTCTTAGAAACTAATATATCTTAAAGATAAGCATAAAGCTCCAAAAGGCAAGAAGGAGAAACAAAAAAAACTTTCAAATTTTGAAAGTTTTCTATGGAGTGATGTAAATCTATCTGAGAACAATTACTCTTTTTGCTCCATCAGTTATATCACCTTTGCTCGTTGGTACAAAATCATGCAGAGAATCCATTATTGTCTCATATGAATATGTGAAATTTTCACCCCGTGAAGTTCAAACATCATTTGTTAAAAAGAATTCTTCATTATATCAAACTATGACAAGCACATGGTATCTTGGTCCACCATCGGTAAAGAAGCTATTTCCGAGTTTTTTACCAGCAAATGGAGCAACAATTGGATGTCATTGAGCCAACTCCTGTTTGAGTTGTTCTACACTCGGATTATCAATAATTTCGTAATCTGTATATCAATAATAAGATTCAAGTATTTCAGCTGTTTCTTTCATATTTGTATCAACTCTACCATTTCAATATTTAAGCTCAACAAGTTCTGTTAAGTTATTAATATCTTCCTTATAGGTCGCTTTTGATAATGGCTCGTCTCTCACAAAATAAATTGCTTGAGCTATACTCGCTTCTTCACATGCTTCTTTCCATGGGAGAGTCCAAACACCATCTGGAGCTTGAGAAAAAAATGTAACTTCTAAATTTACTTCTTTTGGTATTTCTCAATTATTTTCTGATATTTTCTTTTTAGCTTCTTTTTTATCTACCGTCTCATCAACAGTTGGCATAGAACTTAAGGCATCTTCATTAACTTTTATTTCAGGAGCATTTTTTCATTCAGTATCTTCAATTTGACCAGTATTTTTTCTATTTTCAAAATATTCATCAACACTCACATCTTCTGAAATTCACATTTGTTGTTTAATAGATTCAGTATCACTTGATCCTACGTTAGTATCGCTCACACTTGCAAACGCTAAAGCACCTGCAAGAGTGAGAGACCCAATTGCAGCACCTATGACAGCAGTATACATTTTATTTTTTTCATTCATATATTTATTGTATTCCATTTTTAGAAAATCCACAAAATAATAGTCTTGACTTGTATGATATATGTATGAAAAAAAACTCCTACAGCTTTTGTAGGAGTTTTTTTAAAATGTGATTAAATACTGTTTTTTATTACTTCTTCTATTTCAGCTGCGAGTTTTGGATTTTCAGTCAAGAATGTTTTTGCATTTTCTCTTCCTTGACCAAGACGAGTATCACCGTAACTATAAAATGCACCAGCTTTTTTAATAACTTCTAGTTGAGCTCAAATATCTATGATTTCTCAAACTTTAGAGATTCATTGATTGTACATTACATCAAATTCAGCTTCTCTAAAAGGAGGAGCTATTTTATTTTTAATAACTTTTACTCGAGTTTTATTTCCGTTTATTTCTTTATCCATTCCAGCTCCAGATTCGATTTTTTCTTTTCTTCTGATATCTAGTCTTTGAGATGCATAGAACTTAAGGGCATTTCCTCATGTCGTAGTTTCCGGACTTCCAAACATTACTCCAATCTTCATACGAATCTGATTAATGAAGATAACCGTACATCCAGATTTACTAATAGACCCAGTAATTTTTCTGAGTGCTTGACTCATGAGTCGAGCTTGAAGTCCCATATGAGAGTCACCCATATCTCATTCTATTTCGGCTTTTGGAGTGAGTGCTGCTACAGAATCCACGATTATGAGATCAACAGCTCAAGAGTTTACAAGTTTCTCACATATCTCGAGAGCCTGTTCACCATAATCTGGTTGTGAAATAATGAGGTCTTTCGTACGTACACCGACACTTTCAGCATATCGTGGATCGAGCGCATGTTCAGCATCTATAAAGGCTGCTGTTCCTCAGGCTTTTTGTACTTCTGCAATAGCGTGGAGAGTAAGTGTGGTTTTACCAGATGATTCTGGTCCATAGATTTCTACGATTCTACCTTTTGCGTAACCTCCACCAAGTGCGAGGTCGAGACTCAGAGATCATGAAGAAGTAGTAGGAATCCCTTTTCCTATATCATCATCTCCAAGTTTCATAATAGATCCTTTTCAATATTGTTTTTCAATCATCGCTAACGCATTAGCGAGTGCTTCTTTCTTATCCATAGGAACGTATATTTATCTAATAAAAATGTTATATCTCAAAACTATGGTATATGTAGTTGGATATATAGTGAGTATATAAAGAGAATATATTTTTGCAAATTATTTTTTATATTTTCATTATTTGAGTTTGTAGTTATCTTTGAGTCATTGAAATGTTCCAATGACAATATTGTTTTGTGAGCAGACTTTACATATAAAAACATATCAACCTGGATTTTTTCTTTCAGTTTCGACGATTTTATGACAATCTTTACAATAAAAAGATACCTCTCATCTCTCTGTATCAAAGTTTTCTCTTTTTTCTCAAAACTCTTCTATGTTCACGAGGTCTCAAAAATTTCACATATATTAATCTGATTAAAATAAACTGAGTACTTCATCTTTTGTGTTTCATAAGATAACCACATCCTGATTCACGAGTTCTAAAAATGCCTTGAGTGTTGCTTCTACATCTGTCATTGCGTCATGTGCTCCTACAAAGTATTCTCCAAATAGTTTCTTGTAGAGCTCTCAGAGTTTTGGGTACTTAAATCTGAGTCCATTTCACTGAAGTTGACAGAAATCAACAGAACTTTTCATGGTACATATCACTTGATTTGGCTGATACTGATGTTGTTTTTGATACCTTCTCAGCTCTAGGTGTAACATATTTTCATCATACTCGATATTGTGTCAGACAATTATGTCTGCTTGAGCGAGAAACTGTGTAATTTCATCAATAACTTTAAGCATAATTGGTGCATTTTTTACATCTATATCATAGATATGATGTACTTGGGATGCTCCGTAGGGAATTGGAACTCATGGGTTGATAAGAATGTCTTTTCTACTTATTTCTTCAAATATTCAGTTGTTATATTCTCATAGTATTCAAGCAAATTGAATAATATAGGGCTGAGCATCCAGTGATGGATTTTTTTTATTTATAAATCAAGTTGTCTCTGTATCAAATACTAGTATTTTCATATGTTTTTTTTGTATAAATCAGTTTATATAAAGTTTATGTAATTAGTTTTAAATGACAATATGAATTTCATTTTTCTCAACTATGACATTTATTTGCAATTTTTAATGTTTGTATGATATGATAAGTGTAGTATTATTTTTTACATATTTTATATGAAAATTATTATCTCGATATTTGTGCTACTTTTTGTTTGTACAAATACTATCTACGCAGCAACTGATGCTGAAGTAAATACAAAGATTCAAAAAGTACAAGCTGTAGCTACTTGAGTTCCTGCAGCCCCAACGTGAATGGATCAAAAAGGTTTTGTCTG